>JAUZPS010000324.1 GCA_030705945.1 Bacillota bacterium | reverse complement strand
TCCATACCACGGACACCGCTTACAATATATAATGCTGATGCAAGCGCGCCTGCTGGATACTGGCTTTGTGGAATATGGTCAACAAACTCGCTGGCATTGAGATGACAGCCCAAGCCGCCTGGAGGTGTAATAACAGGAACACCGCTTTCCTTCAGCTTTTCACACATGTATGCAATAAATTGAGGTCCCTGGTTGATCATGTCCTCATCCATAGTCTCACCAAGTCCGACTGCAATTGCTTCTATCTCGCGTACCGACATTCCGCCATATGTGAGAAAGCCTTCGTAAATCGTTATGAGCTCTCGGAGCTTCATATATATATCCCTGTTTCTGGTACAAATGCCGCCACCACGAGCGCATCCAAGCTTACGCGCAGAGAAGTAAATAATATCCGAAAGGTCTGCAATAGCACGGGTAATCTCCCGGATGCTCATATCCTTGCATTTTTCTTCACGGGATTTAATAAAATAGAGGTTATCTGCCAGAAGGCTTGCATCCAAGACAAGTATAATACCAAATTCATCACACACTTTTCGAATCTCTTGCATATTCTCAAGTGAGTGTGGTTGACCGCCAACCAGATTAGTGCCTGTTTCCAGACGGATAAAAGGGATTTTTTCTGCGCCATACTTGGAAATAATACCTCTTAGTTTTGCAATGTCCATATTACCTTTAAATGGGTATGTACTGGTTGTGTTTAACCCTTCATCAATGATTATTTCTTCAACCGAACCACCATTCAATGTTATATGAGCTTTAGTTGTTGTAAAGTGATAATTCATAGGGATAATGTCCCCAGGCTTCACATACCCCCGGGCAAGGATGTTTTCACAGGCTCTTCCCTGGTGGGCTGGCAAAAAATACTCCATCCCGAAAATTTCTTTTATTTTATCTTCGAGCTTTGTAAAGGTCGCAGAACCGGCATAACTATCGTCAGATTCCATCATAGCTGCAAGCTGCTTGTCACTCATGGCATTTACACCGCTATCAGTGAGCATATCCAAAAAAATGTCACGGTTTTTTAATAAAAACGTGTTGTTCCCTGCCTCGCTAATAGCTTCCAGCCGACGTTCAATTGGGACAAGATTTAACTTTTGCACTATTCTTACCTTATGCATCTCCAAAGGCACATTGTCCCCATAAAAAAACTTAACTTCAGCCATACATTAATCACACCCCTATTTTTATTTATATAATTTTTTCAGGCTGGCATTATAGGATAATACGGTTTAGGAACCAACCGTAAAATACAAAATACCCTTTTACAGGGTATTTTGAAAGAAAAGTTCTTAATATTGGAGCTTATAAGCTTGATTGACAGAAAACATGAAATCCAAAAACAATGTCAACCTGCAAAACTAGCTTGCAATCAAGGCATGATTGGAAAATTACTTCTGCTTTCTAAGCATATGTTCACGAGTTAAGTGAACATGTAAGCTAAAATTTTAGCGGAAGTTATTTTTTCAATATGCCTAATTAAAACTTTACTTAAAAATAGTATTTTTCTACTACTATAATACCATGCTACTACCAATATTTTATGACTAAAATACAAAATATTCAATAACTATTTTATACACAGTGATATTACATTGGTGGTATAATGTTTCAAAATAGGATATTATAATGTATTGAAAAGCAATAATTACTAAACATAAAATACATCTTGTGGAAAACGAATGAATGTAATAGATGAGGTATGAGATGAGAATAAGATTGGCAACACCGGAAGACTTGAACGCAATTACCAAAGTAGAAGCCATCTGCTTCCCGCAAGCAGAAGCAGCAACAAAAGAATCCTTTCGCAGGAGGCTTGAAGTATTTCCGAATCACTTCTGGCTCTTAGAAGATAAGGGACGAATCGTCAGCATTGTCAATGGAATGGCTACAGATCTGGAAGTGTTACAGGATGAGATGTTTGAGGATGCATCAATGCATGATGAGAATGGGGCATGGCAAATGATCTTTGGAGCTGAGACGGTTCCTGAGTATCGCAGACAAGGCTGCATGGAGAGATTGTTGAAGCATGTGATTGAAGAAGTACGATCTCAAGGAAGAAAGGGATTGGTACTGACTTGTAAGGAAAGAATGGTACCTTATTATGAGAAGTTTGGCTTTGTGAATGAAGGTAAATCAGAATCAACACATGGTAGAGCTATTTGGTTTGATATGAGGCTGTCATTTTAGCATGGAAATGGTCTTGCTGTTCTAATAAGGATTGAATTTCAACGATTTAAAAGAAGGGGCGCGCATTATTTCTAAAGGAGCGCGCAAACCCAACTATGCTGTCAATATAGGATCACTTTAACCTCAGATCATACTGTTTTTTAATACATGAACGATTTCATCATGGTTTAAGATCTTATATCCGCCTTTCAGAATGAAAGAACCGTTTGCGATACCATCAAGCATATTCTCAGTTACGCCCAAACCCTTGATGCTCATCACAAGACCAATCTCTTTCATATATGCTTCCATTTGGTCGAGCCCCTCTTTGGCGATTTGTTCGTCTGTTTTTCCTTCAGGATTTACATTCCAGACGTTGATTGCATAGCGCTTGAACTTTTGAAGCCCGTAAGGCATGATGAACCGGTAATACGCCATGGATATAGCCGATAGTGTCATACCGTGTGTGGCGTCGGTATAGGCCCCGATGGACTGTCCAATCATGTGAACCATCCAGTCTGTGGATTTGCCTTTTGCAACAAGGGTATTGAGCGCCCATGTTGCCGTCCACATAATGTTGCTCCTTGCTTCATAGTCTGTGGGGTTCTTGACGGCAATCTTGGAGCTGTGTATCAAGGACTTCAATAATCCTTCCATAATATAGTCAGAGGTATTATCGTCCTCGTTGGAAAAATACTGTTCTAGAATGTGCGACATGATATCAAAGAAGCCTGCAACCATCTGATACTGCGGTACGGTATAGGTGAGTACTGGATTCAGAATGGAGAACCTCGGAAACACATTGTCACCGAACACATGCCCTATTTTGAGCTTCTCAGCATGATTGGTGATAACGGAACCCCCGTTCATTTCAGAACCGGTGCCGACCATTGTCAGAACACATCCTACAGGGATAATTTTGTTATCAACATCCTCCATACGCAGATAGTATTTCGCCCATGGATCTTCCTCGCAATAGGTGGAAACCGACACCGCTTTAGCATAATCACATACTGAGCCGCCGCCTACCGCTAGAATTAAATCAACATTGTTATCCTTTGCCCTCTTACATCCTTCATACAACTTTTCGACAGTTGGGTTAGGCATTACTCCTGCGTCCTCAAAGACTTCTTTGCCGTTGTCCTTGAGAATTTTGACAATCCTGTCATATAGACCGGTTCTTTTAATAGAACCACCACCATAAGCAAGCATCACATTCTTTCCGTACTTTGGCAGTTCCTCATTCAAGAAATTTAATGAGTCCTCTCCAAAATACAATTTAGTTGGGTTTGAATAACTAAAGTTTCCTATCATTATTATTTCCTCCTTATTTTAGTTTCTCATATTCCGCTGCATCCACAGGTTCGCGCCATTCATTTCGGCCTTCTTGCGCCGGGACTTCAATTGCAAGATGCGCAAACCAACTGTCCGGCGCTGCGCCGTGCCAGTGTTTGACTCCCGCAGGAATGTTGACGACATCACCAGGATGCAGTTCACGTGGCTCCTTGCCCCATTCCTGATAGTAACCTCTACCTGCTGTGACAAGTAAAATCTGTCCGCCACCGCTTTTTGCGTGGTGGATATGCCAATTGTTTCTACACCCTGGCTCGAAAGTCACATTACCGATAATAACCTGTTCAAGTGATAACATATTTAGATAGCTCTGCCCGACAAAATATTGAGCATAAGCATCGTTTTTTTCGCCTATCTGGAAAACGCTCAGTTCTTTTAGTTGCATTATAGTACCTCCTCCATTGAATTGCATTATTGTTTATGTTAAACTTTATATATTGAGTTCGATATAATTCTACAACTTAAAGTTAACTTTAAGTCAATACCTTTTTAACGCTTTAAATATTCTAAAACTATTATGGAGGATATATAAATGATTTATACAGTTGGTGAAATGGCAAAACAGCTTGATGTTACGGCATCAACATTAAGATATTACGATAAAGAGGGATTGCTTCCTTTTGTGGAACGCTCCAATGGCGGTATGCGCATGTTCAAGGATGAAGATATATCATGGTTAAAAATTATTGAATGCCTGAAAAAAACAGGTATGTCGATCAAGGACATCAAACATTTTATCGATTGCTGCATGGAGGGCGATTCCAAGATAGATGAGCGACTAACCATCATAGAATCACAGCGAGATACCGTAATCAAGCAAATGAAGGAAATGCAGGAAATGCTCGATATGCTAAATTACAAGTGCTGGTATTATGAAACCGCCAAAAAAGCAGGGACCTGTGCTGTTCATGATGATATGCAAGTTAAAAATGTTCCTAAGGAATACCATAAATACTTAAATCAAAAATAGTACAATTGATAAAAATCTTACACCAAATACACTCTATGAATTTCGAAATTGAGAACTCCCAGAGTGTATTTTATTTGACGCTATATCTCTATCATCAATCTCAACGCAGGCTTTGAATTCTATGATAAGTTTGTCAGAAAACTGCTGCAATAAACTTTTTGTAAAGCTTTACTCTTCTTTTTACAACTTCGTTTGAATATCCAGGCTCTCCATTTAGTTTTTCATGTTCAACAATTTCAAAGATGGGGTGTGCATTTGGGATTGTAATTATAGTTTAATGGACCTCGAAAAACTCAGCTACTTTAAGTGATCTTCTTCGAATTTGAGCATTCGCTCCTCATAGCCGTCCAGCTTCCAGTCCAGCTTTGCAAGGATGTCATTTAACTCATTAATACGCGCCACAATCTGCTCACGCTGCTCAAGAAGGAGCTTCTTACGTTTAGGAATAGTCCCTGCTCCCTGATGATACAGCTTGACATATTCAATCAGTGTTTCTACGGAAATACCTGCTGAACGCATGCATTTTATATATTCAACCCAGCGGCAGTCTTCCTCGGAATAATCTCTAATTCCTCCTGATGAGCGGCGTACATTGGGCAATAGGCCCACACGCTCGTAATAGCGCAGGGTATCAGCAGTCAAACCATACTGTTTTGCTACTTCTGCTATTGTCATTGCGCGTCACCTCCTTGCGTTATTTTAGTTTATTATACTCCTACTTTCAGCATCAATCAGCGGGTACAAATCTTCCGAGGTTTTTTTCCTGATCCGCAAGGCTCATATTGAAGAAGCGAATGTCCTTGTCAAGACCACGGATAGAAGCTATTTCCTCATCAGTCAGTTCAAAATCAAAGATATTTATATTATCTTTGATGCGCTGTGGATTAGTGGACTTGGGGAATACAATAATACCCTCCTGGATATGCCAGCGTAGGATAACTTGCGCATTGGTCTTACCATATTTCTGCGCCAACTCAGTGAATACAGGCTCATTCAGTAATTGAGCATCACCATGACCGATAGGATACCAACTCTCAATGGCTGTACCATAAGGCGCAATACGTTGTTTCAGAGCATTTTGCTGATAGTAAGGATGACACTCTACCTGCAGGACAGCAGGCTTGATCACAGCTGCTTTCATCACATCTTCCAGCCGCTCCGATTCAAAGTTGCTCAGGCCAATGGATTTTACCTTACCCTGTGCAACGGCTTTCTCCATGTCCTTCCACGCGCCCAGGTAATCGCCAAACTGCTGGTGCAGCAGAAGAAGATTAATGTAATCGGTGTCCAAACGCCCCAGCATTTTATCAATAGCCGCTGCCGTTTTGC
>JAUZPS010000323.1 GCA_030705945.1 Bacillota bacterium | reverse complement strand
TACGAAAAAGATTTTACATTAAAATGCAGTTAATGCGTCTGCATTTTTCTATCAAAGATGAACTTTTCGTAACTTATGAAACAAGGTATATATTTTGCAATATAAAAAATAGATGTAAAATGTTTATTGCAAAATATATAGCAATTAAATAATATTAAGGGAGCTTCTATTTTACTATAGAAGCTCCCTGATGACTTTTAATATAAATAAATTTTAAACGAATCAATAATCTTATATAAATGATGACTTCCTAACTTCAATTCACACCATTTGTGTAGCTTTCAGTTGTACAGTTGAAATGTTTAGCAATTATCATTATATCCATCATATTAATAGCGTTATCATTATTCAAATCAAGCCACTCATGGTAAACAGAATCTCCTGATTTTGAGTTGAAGCTCTTGGCAATCTCAATAATATCTTTTATATTTATTGAGCCATCATTCTCTCCGTTTATTACTAAATCACCAGCCCACATGTCTATAGGATCATTTATTGTATAATCAGATTGTAAAACAACATTCTTAATTTTTCTCGTGAGAAAATTACTTTTTGAAATCTTTATTGTATATCCTGTAAGGTTTTCAGGTATATCAGCTATTTCGAAGCTTCCATCCTCTTTCGTATACGTATAAATATCGCTTCCTTCTATTTCAACTTTGAACATCCGTTTTACAGAAAAAAAGTCTGCTTTATCTTCTGAAAAATCTATTGCAACTCTGCCTTTTATTGTATATGCAGGTTTCATTCTAGGAGTATCATTTACCAGTATGCTATATACTCCATTTTCAGAATTGTTTGCGCCCTCGCATTGAATATTGTAGCTTATTCCTTCTTTTAAATACAATAAAATATTTGGTTCAGTTGATTTATATACTTCATCAGGAAACATACCATACGTTGTCACATGTGTAGAAATACTTAATTCGGAATTAATCATTATTAGATAATATCCGGATGCGTTTGGAGTGAAAATGAAATTATCTTTATCTCCAACAAAATCAATTCGCTTTTTAAGTTCAGCGTTTAATGTAATAACTTCCGAATCAGTTGTAGTATTATCATCTTCCGGAATAGGAGAACTAATCTTAAACTTATAATTTGTTAAGCCTGAGCGCCCGCTTATCTGCAAGTAATAAATTGTATTAGAGGACAAGTTATTATATGTGATCTTATTAGGTTGATATTTATCGTCATAAATTAAATTTCCTTGATTATCATATAATTTAACATATAGATTTGAATTATCATCCATCAAAATATCATACGAGCCCTTTTCATCTGTCCTGAAGCTGTATACATCCTTATCCGAAAGATATTCTATGGATCCGGTGACTGTTTTGTCTAAAACAATAGTAGTCGATGAGCTTAAGGAGTTGCCGCAATCATCAGGTATCGGGCCTTCCAATTTAAAAGTATAATTATACTTGTCAAATACATACCCATATACCAGTATCTTAATATAACAGGTCTGATTTTCTGTTAAGTTAAAATAGTATTTATAGTTTATGTCATCTAATGAGCAGCGGGTTGTGGGAATAATGTCGCCATGTGAATTATATACTTCAATAGAATTAAGAGGATACTCATTATCAATACTATTTTGTTCAATACAATATGTACCTGCTTTTTCTGCTTTCATGATAAACCAGTCAGTATCTCCAACGTAATCTATAACTCCGTCCACTGTTGAATTCAAAACAAGTTCATGCGCTGTATCTGAATCATTTCCATAATCATCTTCTATCTGGCAGTTTATGCTGAAAGAGTAGTTTAGGAGATTAGAAACTGTCTGGCTGGTTTTTATATAATAAACTTGGTCTGCTGTAAGAGAATAATATCCTTCTTCATTATTTAAAATATTTCCTGACCTATCTAATATATCTATTGTAAGATAGGAGCCAGATTTGTCAGCAAAATAATATATACCAGTCTTCTTAGGAATAAACTTATAGTAATCAATATCATATGCCGACGAAAAATTTTCAACTATTGTTTGACCAACTTTAATTTCCTTCGCAGATTGAAAGTTGTCTGTTGAATTCCTGTCTATATAAGCAGTCATGATTTTATATGTTATATCATCCGGAACTTTAGGATATTTACGTGACAAACAGATATAGTATGATTTTCCCGTCAACTGTTCTTTTGTAAATTCAATAGTTTCACAGTCATCAATATCCTGTACTGAAATAATATCACCACTATTATTTAAAATCTTTATAGTTGCATAACCTTTGCAACTGATTGTTACAGCCATATCATTTTTTATATCTTGATTAATTCTAAATGTATCAATATCACCAGCATATGTAATAGCGCCAGTTATGCTAGAATAGCTTTCCAAATTTTCGCTGTTTGAAATAATATTTCCATAGTCATCAGAAAGCATACTAATGTTTATTAAATAAGAAACATCTATGTGAAATGGGGATTCAAGGATCAGGTAATAGGATTGATCGGCAGTTAATGAGTAATCATTGTATTTGCCATCTAATACTTCTCCTGAGCTGTCTATAATATAATAAATATATTTATGAGAATCTGAAGCGCCATAATTATAATTATTATCTGACAAAAAATTATACGCGCCAGACTGTTTAGGAATAAATTTTAGAATTTGAAAGTAGTCTTCTCCGATTATTTTGCCGGATATTATATTTCCAAAATCCAAACTTTTAGCATTATTAGTTATTTCATTGAAGTCTATAGCAAATTTTTTATAACTTACTTTGTATTTAATAAAGCTTTGATCAATATCTGTTTTCAGTTTTAAAAAATATGTTTTACCACCCTTAAGCTTATACAGGAAATCAGAACTTTTACCAGAATAAAATTTATCAGAAACAAGAATGTTTCCATTCTCGTCCATAAAGTCATATATGATGTTGTCTGCGACGTCAAAATAAAAATCCGCATAAAAATCTTCACTTTGTACTATTTTAAATACATCCTCATCAGACCAGTTAAATATTCTACCTGATACTGCAATGTTCACAGGAAGTTCTTTTGAGCCCTTGATAGAATCGCTGAAATCATCATCAGAACTCAGATCAATTGCAAAATGATATGTATTTGATGAATTGTATCCTTTTGAAATTTTTATGTAATATGTATTGCTGCTTTGTAAATCAAATGATTGAGAGTTACTGAAATGAGACAATGGTTCTAAAATAGTCCCTTTTTCGTCACATACATTACATGGTATGGATTCATCGATATAAATATCATATTGGCCTGAACTAAATGGTGTAATTTTAAAGTAATCAATATCATTATCAGAAACAAAATTACCATTGATTTCATTTCCAAAGGATATATCGTGAGCAGTTTCGATACTATCGCCATAGTCATCAACTATGCTAGGAGTGTTAGTGACTTCAGTTGTTTGGCAAGGAGTCTGGATAGAGGTTTGAGTGGGCATAGGAGTTTGAATAGGGGTTTGGGTGGAGGTAGGAGTTTGTGTAATTATGGAGGATGGTGTTTTATATTTAGAGGGCGTATCACATTCGGAATCATAATTATCGCCCCATGCCGTAATTGTACCGTCTTCCATTAAAGCTACTGAGTGAATATAGCCGGCAGAAACCTTTCTTATATTTTTACGAGGGGTTGATGAGAATCTTCCACCCCATGAGATAGCTGTACCATCTGATTGTAATGCGACAGCGAAATCTCCCCCGCAAGCAGCTTCTTTGACATTCGTTAATTCAGGGGGTGAGCCTATTATTCCGTTACCCCAGGTATCTATCGTACCATCATCTTTTAATATAATATTAAACCCGCCTCCTGCATATACTGCTTTAATGCCATTAGACAACGGCATTGCGCTTGATTCAGCATGCGCAACTATGCAGAATGCCTGCATTAAAACAATTGTAAAAATAATTGAAAAAGTATGAAGTTTTTTCATTATCAAGCCCCCTATTAATTATAAAACAATTAAATTAATCGATATTACTCTTAACAATTTTATCTAATAAATATAAAGAAAAATTAAATATTTTCGGTGATTTTTAATATGAAAGATACTTATGAAATTGGTTTATATTTAATAAAAAAATGATAAAAGTTAATATATAATGTAATATTTTATTACAAATAGTCAAATAATTCAATACAAGTTGCCAAGTAGCTTGTATTATATAGGGAGGATTTAATAAATACAACATTGTTCAATAAAATAGCAATTAAATAAACCAAGTTTAAATTTGGTCCATTCAATTGCTGGTAACAATAATTCCTAAAATCCATTATAATTAATTCACTTTGAGCCGCGCTTATAATACAACTGATAACGATATTACAACAAGAAGAGCAATCAATGCCGCATAGTCTGCTTTTTTCATCGTGATTTTCCTGTAATAGGATCTCGGGCCTGACGCAAAGCCTCTTGCTTCCATTGATATTGCCATCTTCTCAGTTTTCTTAATAGACGATACAAGAAGTGGAATTGCTAAGGGAATAACTATGACAATCTTCTTAAACGGATTTTTGGTATCTGAATTGTAACCTCTTGACATCTGGGCCTGCATTATTTGTTCAACTTCTCCCATCAGGGTGGGAATGAACCTTAGCGCGGTAATAAACATAAAAGCGTATTTAAATGGTATTTTTAGCTTCTCAACAAGGACTACAACCAGATCTGTCATGGGCGTAGTCATCATAAGAATGGGGATTGTAGATACTGTGGCTACCATCCTGAAGGACATGACAAGGCTCATGTTAAGACCAATGTCCGTAATTTTGCCTATTTTAAAAAATGGTATTGCATAGAACAAGGTTTTTCCATCGTTTACAAAAAATATCTGAAAAAGGATCAATAACAGTGAAAATATAAATAAAGCTTTCATAACAGGAAGCACCTGCTTTACGATACCGCTCACTAAAGCTATTAAAATGTTTGATAAAAGTATTGCGAATATTGGCAATGGACTGCTGAAAAGAAAACTAATTATGAGAACCGCAAATGTCCACAAGATTTTAGTTATGGGGTTCAGTCTGTGAAAAAAGGAGTCTTTCTGAATATATTCAATCATTGCAGGCATTTTCTTCACCTCTTAAATAAGTAATAATTTCTTCGAACATGTCTTCTACTGTAGACGCGTTTTTAAAGAATCCATGCCTTAGGAACCTTTTAGCAAGCAAATAAGCTTGTGGAGGCTGAAGGTTTGAAAGCGCAAGGCTTTCTTCCTTACCTAGAACATTTTCTGTAGGCCCATCCTCTAGAACTGACCCTTTCTGGAGAATGATTACTCTCTTGGCGTATTGAGCCACAAGTTCCATATCATGAGTTACCATTATAACAGTTTTTCCTTTTGAGTTTAATTCTTTGACTATTTCCATTATTTCAAGGCTTTCAGTGTAATCCTGTCCAGTTGTAGGCTCATCTAGCACAAGTACTTCTGTTTCCATTGCAAGAACTGAAGCAAGCGCGACTCTTTGTCTTTGACCCTTGCTTAGAGAGAAGGGGTCTTTTTTTAGATATTGGGCTATCCCAACCTTTTCTGCCGCCTTTTGAACAGACGCTTCGATCTCGCTTAGCGCTACGCCGAGGTTTTTTAATCCAAAGGCGATTTCATCATATACTGAGGAGCAGAAAATCTGATGATCCGGATTCTGGAACAGAAAACCGATTTTTTTAGCAAGAAGGCTGGTCTTAGTTTTAGCTGTGTCGAGTCCGCAAATGGAAATAGCGCCTTGAGTAGGTTTGTGAAGTCCATTTAAATGCTTTAACAAAGTGGTCTTTCCAGCTCCGTTCTGACCTATGACAGCAACAAATTCTCCGCCTTTTATATGGATATTTAAATTATTAAGAACTTTGTTACCGTTT
>JAUZPS010000322.1 GCA_030705945.1 Bacillota bacterium | reverse complement strand
TAAACATTTTACATCCATTTTTTATATTGCAAAATATATACCTTGATTCGTAAGTTGCGAAAAGTTCAGCTTTGATAATAAAATGCAGACGTTTTAACTGCATTTTTGATGTGAAATCTTTTTCGCAACTTATATAGATTTCATCTGTAAAATACTATATCGGGAGGTTTTCGAATTGAGTCTAATAGTTTACAAAATCGATAGCGGTTTTTTTGAAGATTCTAGAGACATTATATCTTCTGCTAAAAAGATAGTTGAAGCTTATGAATTGGGAAATTCTATTGTTGTAGTTTTATCAGCGTTAGGGACACATGAACTTGCAAAAAAGGTTTCAGAAATAAACAACACTCCTTCAAAAAGAGAGATGGATATGCTCTTGGCAACCGGGAGCATGACTTCAGCAGCATTGTTTACGATGGCAATTGAAAGCTTAGGATGCCATGCTGTGTCTTTTTCAGGTTATCAAGCTGGAATAATGACGGACAGCAGTTACGGTAATGCCAGAATAATGGGAGTTGATGTTGAAAGAATATTCAGAGAGCTTGATAAAAGGAATATAGTAGTTGTTGCAGGCGGTCAGGGTTCAAACAGGTTTTCAGATATAACAACTCTTGGTCCTGGCGGTTGTGATGCTGTGGCTGTTGCTTTGACAGCAGTATTAAAAGCGGATTTATGTATGATTTACTCTAAAGGTGGCGGGGTTTATACAGCGGACCCTAAGATTGTTGATAAGGTGGGGAGACTAGAAGAAATATCGTACGATGAATTGTTGGAATTATCGAGTCTTGGCGCTCAGGTTCTGCATAGCAGAGCAGTGGAACTGGCAAAAAAATACAATATACCGATAGTGTTAAGATCAGATTTAGAAGATGAAACCGGAACGATAGTTAGGGAGGTAGGCAATATGGAAAAGATGCTTATAAGGGGCGTAACCAGGGATAGTGAAATAGCAAGAATTGCTGTAATGGGAGTGGAGGATAAACCAGGGGTAGCGTTCAGGCTCTTTTCGCTTCTTGCGAAAGAAGATATAAGTGTTGACCTCATACTTCAATCAATTGGAACAGATGAGTTGAAGGATATATCTTTTACAGTCAGTAAAACTAGTCTTGATAAAACTTTGAAAGTTATAAACAGCAACTTGGCTCTATTAGGCGCAAAGGAGGTGAAATGCTCTGATGAATGCTCTAAAGTGTCTGTAGTCGGAGCGGGTATCGTGAATAATCCAGGTATAGTCGCCGCAATGTTTGAAGCTTTATATGATTGTGACATTAATGTTCATATGATCGCAACCTCTGAAATAAAAATTTCAGCGCTTATAGACCAAAAATATGCAGACATTGCTGTTAAGGCCATTCATGAAAAATTTAAACTTTATGAAAACGTAAGGTAATTTCCCACATCATTAATATTTTTGCAGCTATATTATCATAACTTGCGAAAAAGATTTTACATTTGGCTATCTTAGACAGTAAAAAAATAAGAATATAAAAAGCTCGATTTGCATCGAGCTTTATCCGAGAATTTTTTTAATTATTTGGTTAATTATTCTGCCATCAGCTCTGCCTTTTACTTTGGGCATAACTGCTTGCATAATTTTGCCAATGTCTCTTGGTGAAGAAGCGCCTGTATCTTGAATCGCTTGTTTAACGATTGTTTCAAGTTCTTCTTCTGATAGTTGTTCAGGTAAGTATAGCATCAAGACATCTATTTCAGTTTTAATGTTATCAATCAAATCCTGTCTGCCGCTTTTTTCGAAGTCAGGAAGTGAATCTCTTCTCTTTTTGACTTCTTTGGCAATAATTTCTATTATACTATCATCATCAAGGGTAATTTTACTGTCTTTTTCTACTTGAAGAACTGCTGATCTTACCATTTGGATGGCATTTTTCTTAAGAGTTTCCTTATCCCTCATGGCGATTTTCATATCTTCAAGTAGCCTTTCCTTAAGGGACATAAGTTTGCCTCCTAATATCCTGGCTTATTTGAATTTTCTTTTTCTTGCAGCCTCAGATTTTTTCTTTCTCTTAACACTCGGCTTTTCATAATGCTCCCTTTTCCTGATTTCTGATAATACGCCAGCTTTTGCGCATTGTCTTTTAAAACGCTTAAGAGCACTATCCAGGGATTCGTTTTCCTTAACCCTTACTTCAGACATGTATTTCCCTCCCTCCGATGGTAGCAATTGTGCCAAGTATAAGCTTTAATCACTATTTTGTCTATTAATGGGAATAAGACTAAGTGAAGCACATATTATATTATATATTAACTACCAAAATAAAGTCAATAGATATTTAGTACTAAACCTGCCTTATTTCAAGGAATTAATAGTTTAATTCAAACTTGAACTTAATGCATGTTGTTACGGCAATAAAAACCTATTTATTTCATATTATTATATACGATATACTCAAAAATTACAACAAGTTTAGTCCTAGATTTTTTCCGCCTATAAGATGGTAGTGAAGATGGAAAACTGTTTGCCCTCCATCTGACCCACAGTTGTTGATTAACCTGTACCCGCTGTCTTTTATGCCTAATTCTTCAGTGATTTTTTTTGCTGCTAAATGAATGTCTATAAGATATTTCGCATTGCTTGCATCGATATCATTCACATTTGCGATATGCTGTTTTGGCACAATTAATACGTGAACCGGAGCAACGGGGTTGATGTCTTTAAATGCGTAGACAAATTCATCTTCATAAACAGCTGTTGAAGGAATAGTTTTATTAATAATCTTACAAAATAAACAATCGCTCATATAAAACCCTCCACTTAGTAAATGTTTATCACATTTATCCAAATAATATTATTCCTTAATTTGCGCTTCGATTACCTTAATGCTGTAATCAAGAGCAGCCTTGATTTTTGACGCGTCCTTACCGCCTGCTTGCGCCATATCAGGACGACCGCCGCCTCCGCCGCCGGCAATCTTTGCGGTTTCCTTAATTATATTTCCACAGTGAATGCCTTTATTCAAGGTATCTTTTGTAGCTGTAACAACAAAATTAACTTTGCCTTCAAAATTAGACGCAATTACTATTACACCTGATCCAAGCTTGTTTTTCAGAATATCGGAAGTGTTTCTGAGAGCATCCATATCAAGCTGGTCGTATTGAGCTGTAAGAACCTTAATACCTTTGATGCTGACAGCTTTTGCTAAAATATCATCAATAGAACTGCTTACTAATTTATTCCTGAGACCTTCTATTTCTTTCTGACTGGATTTTAGTTCGTTTGTCAATACTTCAACTTTTTTAACGCAGTCGCTTGTATTTGTTTTAAGAGCTGATGCTACTTCATCAAGAAGATCTTCTTTTTGATTAAGGTACTTAATCGCTCCAAGTCCGGTGAGGGCTTCAATCCTTCTTACTCCGGCAGCAACGCCGCTTTCGCTTACTATTTTTATAAGGGAA
Organism: Bacillota bacterium; assembly: GCA_030705945.1. Taxonomy (GTDB): domain Bacteria; phylum Bacillota; class Clostridia; order Acetivibrionales; family DSM-2933; genus Pseudobacteroides. Next base: position 2,421 of record JAUZPS010000322.1, on the reverse strand, counting down.
GCCTGTGAAGTATTTGTTAAATGTGTTCCTCCGCAAAGTTCCATACTATAGTCCCCGATTTTGACGACGCGCACAACATTGCCGTACTTTTCTCCAAATAAAGCTGTGGCTCCAAGTTTTTTCGCGTCGTCTATGCTCATTTGTGTTGATGTAACAGGCAAGCTTTCGAGTATTTTCTCGTTTACTTCCGCTTCGATCCTGATTAATTCTTCAGACGTAACGTGCGAAAAGTGTGAAAAGTCGAATCTAAGTCTATCGGACTCTACAAGTGAACCAGCTTGGTTTATATGGCTTCCTAGCGTATTACGGAGAGCTTTTTGCAACAGGTGAGTTGTTGTATGATTTCTAGCTGTAGACATTCTGTTTTTAATATCTATCTTGGCCTTTACAGTAGAATCTTTTTCAAACAATCCTTTTTCAACAATTCCTATATGCAGGAACTTGCCGTCCGGCGTTTTGTGGCAGTCATTAACTCTAAACAGAGCCATTGATGATTCAAGATAGCCAATATCTCCGGCCTGACCGCCGCTTTCGCCATAAAATGGAGTCTTATCAAGTATTATAACAGCTTCTTCACCTTCTTGAGCATTATCCACAAGTTCAGAGTTTTTTATAATATATATAATTTTGGAATCACATTCGAAATTGTTATAACCTAAAAATTCCGTCTTAATCGATTTATCAAGTTTTGAATATATATTTTCATCCCAGCCGACACTGTCTTTATTTTTCTGAGCATCCTGAGCGATTTGCTTTTGTCTGTTCATCTCAGCTCTGAACTCATCTTCATTTATTGAAAGAGCATTCTCCTCTGCGATTTCTCTTGTAAGATCAAGAGGGAATCCATAAGTATCATGAAGCTTAAACACTATATCTCCGGCTAAAACTGTTTCCTTATTAGACTTAGCTTCGCTAATAAATTCGTTAAGTATTGTCAGCCCTTTATCAATCGTGAATTGGAACTTCTCTTCTTCTATTCTTATTACTTTTTGTATATAATCGCTTTTTTCTTTTAATTCAGGATAAGCGTCTTTGGATTCATTAATTACAACAAGCGCCAAATCAAAGAGGAACTGATCCTTGATCCCTAAAAGTTTACCGTGTCTTGCGGCTCTTCTTAGAAGCCTTCTTAAAACATATCCTCTTCCTTCATTTGACGGAATTACACCATCTGACACCATCATAGTGGTACTTCTTATATGGTCGGTGATAACCCTTATAGATACGTCCGTTTTTGGATTTTTGCCATAATCAACGCCTGCAAGTTTACAGACGGTATTTAATACATTACGCACCGTATCAACTTCAAAAAGATTGTTTACGTCCTGCATGATACAAGCAAGCCTTTCAAGTCCCATACCGGTATCTATATTAGGTTTTGCAAGCCTGGAATAGTTGCCTTCATCGTCTCTGTTAAACTGAGTGAATACAAGGTTCCAGAATTCGATATACCTGTCGCAGTCGCAGCCTACCTTGCAATCAGGGCTTCCACAGCCTTTATCCGCTCCTCTGTCAAAGTATATTTCTGAGCATGGACCGCATGGACCTGTTCCAATTTCCCAGAAGTTATCCTTTTTACCCATGCGGACTATCTTTTCAACTGGCACGCCAACCTGCTTGTTCCATATTTCAAGCGCTTCGTCATCATCCTCATATATTGAAACATAAAGCCTGTCCTCGGGGAGTTCAAGGTCCTTTGTAATAAATTCCCATGCCCACGGTATAGCTTCACTTTTAAAGTAGTCTCCGAAAGAGAAATTTCCCAGCATTTCAAAGAATGTGCCATGTCTGGCTGTTTTTCCGACGTTCTCAATGTCAGGAGTTCTTATGCATTTCTGACATGTAGTAACTCTTCTCCTTGGCGGTTCTTCTTTACCGGTGAAATATGGCTTTAATGGAGCCATACCGGAATTTATAAGTAAAAGACTGGCATCATTCAGAGGAACCAGTGGAAAGCTTGGAAGACGCAAATGTCCCTTACTTTCAAAGAACTTTAAATATCTTTCTCTCAATTCGTTTAAGCCTAGTTTTTGCATTATTTTTCTTCCTCTCGCGTGATCTTTATTGATAAGTAAGGAATGGTTGAAAAATTACTTCCGATTCTGAGCGGGTGTTCACGAGTTAAGGGAGTTTCAAAAAATTCCTTGTTCAAGTTTTGTATGATGAAAACCCATTATATCAAGTTTTTGAAACTCCCAGTTGCTAAGTTTTTCTTGATACTACCTAAGTGAACACGTAAGCGAAGATTTTATCGGAAGTTATTTTTTCAACATTCCTAAATCAACTTTCCCATATCATTAATATTCTTGAATCGATATCAATTAAATATATATAATTAAATATATATAAGTTGTACTCCAGTGTCAAGAAGCATGAGGAAGAGCTTAAAAAATTAATTCTAGTATTTTTATAAGGGCGTTT
>JAUZPS010000321.1 GCA_030705945.1 Bacillota bacterium | reverse complement strand
TCACGTCAATTTAGATATGTCCATCATATAGCGTACCGCTCATTAAACCAAGTTTCAATTCCTACCATATCATTATCCTTAACGCTATCATACCTTCCATCAGCCGTCAGAACCCTTATCCCATATTCGTCCAGAAAATCCAAAAACAATAAGGTTTTCGCATTATTTCTTCCAAGTCTTGAAAGATCTTTTAAAAGTAAAATATCAATGCTTTTTGATTTCACGTCCTGTTCTAACTTTTTCAACCCTTCTCTCTCAAAACCAGTGCCGGAAACATTATCGTCAACATATATCCCCGTTACTTCACCCATACTGTTCTGCTTGACATAATCAATCAGCAAATCCCTCTGGGTTTCTATTGTTTCATAGTTTTCTTCATTATCATCCCTGCTTTCTCTCACATAAATTCCTATTCTGCATTTTATGCTCATAACTTTCACTTCCTATAGCATTTACTTTTAGTTTAATAATTTTTGCTAACATTTCCTCACACAATACGTTATCATGGAATATTTTTATAACTAATCTTACTTTTTTGTTGCTCATAGAAATATACCCTAAAAAAGTTATTATTTTTTAAATATATTCATGTTAAATTTTTATAAAATTTGTCCGAATAAATATATGCATTATTATTAATTAAATTTATTTCTCGCGTATTTATTTTTTTGTCGAAAGTTGTATAATAATAATAATGGTAATCTTAAAAAGAGGTGATAAAATATGGCACGGACTGTCCCTGAAAAGCTTGTAAGATTTTTCAAAGTAATGGTTAAAGACATTGAAGACGGTTATGAATATGCTACAGAGCTCAACCGTATTTTAAACTCCGATGATTGCCAAGTATCTCTTAACAGATTGGAAATTGAAACTTTAAGAGACTATGCGGAAAAAGTTAAGAAGGTTGGCGAAATCAATTATTATTCCGAGGAGAGGATTAAAGAAATTGAGAGAGAAATCTTTGGAAGTAGGGGAGTATTAGGATTCCTTTCTGCTGATCACACCTCAAGTACAAGTTCTGCAGTTAATTGGCCTTTCTAATTATTAGGAAATTAATAGATTTAATTAACCTTGTCTAGTAAAATATTTTAATTAAATCCACAGTTTCCGACGTATTAAAACCCTCATACCAAATGCGTAAGAGGGTTTTTTGTTTTGCAAACAGGAACTCTTTACTTTTTCCTCTTGGAGGATGATTGGATTTTCAACTCCGCTCTGTACCTTGCAACAGTCTGTCTTGAAAGCTTGAAGCTGGATTCTCCTAATAAAATTACCAGTTCCCTATCCTTTAAAGGAGCTTTTTTATCTTCTTTAATTATTAATTGCTTTATCATTTCTTTTGCGTTTACTTTTGAAGAATAATCTCCCTGACTTTTTAATGTCTTAACATAAAAAAAGTATTTCAATTCAAATACTCCCCATCTGCACTGCAAATATTTACGATTAATAATTTTATTAAGGGCGGTAACATGTATTTCAGTTTCTTTCGCTACGTCTTTTATATCGATTTGTCTAAGAAAGCCTTTGCCGGAATCAAAAAAGTCCCTCTGTTTTTTAACAATACACTCAACAATTCTCTTAATAGTATTTTTTCTTAATTCAATACATTTAATTAACCATGAAGCGCTGTTAATCCTGCTGATAATAAACTTTTTAGCTTCATGATTTATATCTTCATTTACTACCTTGCGGTAATAGCTGCTGATATTTAAAAACGGATACGCCTCTTCATTGATTATAACTTCGTGCTCTCCATTTATCCTCTTGATAAAACAGTCTGTGGGAGTGTATTTGGGGGTAACACAGTTAAAGAATTCCCTGCCGGGTTTAGGCTCAAGAGTTTTTATAAATTTATAAATCTCATGGGTTTTTTGCAAACTTATTCCGATGTCTTTGGCAACTTCAGAAATTCTGTTATTCGCAAGATCATCCAGGTGACTTTCAACAACTTTGTAAATATTTTTATCTATATTATCCATTTGTTTAAGCTGCAGCATAAGGCACTCTTTAAGGTTCCTTGCGCAGACTCCGGGAGGGTCAAATCCTTGAAGCAGCTTTAGCGCTATTTTTACCGTGTTTAATGGAACTTTAAGGGAGGACGCGATTTCACTAAGTTTTAAAGTCATGTAGCCATTCTGATCGATATTGCCAATAATATATTCACCAATAGCAATCAACTTCTTATTTAAACCGGAAATGTTTAACTGGAATCTTAAATGCTCTTTCAAAGAAAGGTCTATTGTATCATCATCCACTGCATTATCCCAAAAATCATTAAGCTCGTAAACATCTGATTTATGCTCATTAATACTTTGATATTTCCACCCAGAATCTATAGAATCATAATAATCTTCAGTGTCAAAATTAATTACTTCGCTCTCGGATTGTTCACCTGTTTCATCAATGTATTCAAGCGCTGGATTTGTCTCAATCAAATCCTCCACATAATCATTTAACTCCTGGCAACTCATTTTGAGCACATCAATCTCCTGCTTTAAATACGGCGTCAGAAGTAATTTCTGGGATTCTATCAGATTCAAATCAAAATTCAAATCCAATTGCCTTCACCTCAACATAATTCTTACATTGCTGCACAGAATATTCTACCAATATCACTTATATAAAAAGCACTATTAATCTTACATTTGACGGAGCAAAATAACGAACGCTTTAACGTTATTTTGTGATAGGCAAATGTAAAAGATTAATTGCTTTTTATATAGGGCGTTTCAAAAAATTCCTTGTTCAAGTTTATATGACAAAAATCATTTATATAAAATTTCTGAAACGACCAGTTGCTAAGTTTTTTTGATACTACCTTAAATCACGAAACTAAAACAGCTAATACTATCAAGCAGGTAAAGCAAAAATACATACTTAAGATAACAATGATAGGCCAATGGGATACAACAGACTTTATATCGCTTCCAACACCGCTTATGGATGGTTGGAAGGTGGATTTCTTTTCTGTTAATTTTGTAAATAACAGCATAAGAACAATAACTATCGCAAAGGCTATCGCGCCCCTTAACATTGTAATCCCAAACTGTTCAAAGGTAATGCGAGAGCTTTGCTGCGGCTGTTCATTCCTTGCCCAATATAAACATAATACCGCAAAAGAATTATTTAAAAAATGGGCAAACATGCTGGAAAAAATTGAATTAGTCCTTGCAACATAATATCCCATTAGAAGTCCAAGAAAAATTGGTCCAAAAAGATTTTGAATATCAAAATGGAACAACCCGAAAAATATCGCCGAAATGACTATTGCTTTCACAGTTCCTCTTTTTTCATATGCCTTCAGGAATATCCCCCTGTTTAAAATCTCTTCGCATATTCCAGGCGTTACACCAATAACAAATAACATAAGCAACAGGTCATTTATTGTATGGGGAACAGGAATAGGAGTCTCAGGCAGCTTGCCGATTAAACTCAACGGATACACAATCAGCATATTGAAGGCTTCTCCTGCAAGGCTTGCTGGAATAACGGTAAGAAGAATAATAACCATTGGTAAAAATCCTGGATTATTTAATCTGAAAATTTCTCTTATGCTTAATTTCTTAATAAAAACATAGACAAAAACAGGCCCTAATATAATAACGTACTCACTTATAAGAGTAATTACAGCAAAATTATCAGAAGCAAAATCTTTGCCAAAAATCAGCGTTGGAAACAACATCAAAATAGTAAACAGAATATACGCCATGGCAAAGGAAAAAAATGTAATGTTTGCTCCAGTTACGGTAATCTTATTTTTCATTTTCAATTCCTTTCTTTTATATCTTTATATTTAAATCTTTCTCTCTTCTGTAATTATTAAATCCATCGGTATATCGAAGGAGTCTGCAGGTATTTCCTCTACTATCTGGAATTCATAAGCTAATGCGGCTTTAAAACAATTTGACCTGACTCTTTTAAAGAACTTGTCATAAAATCCCGCGCCAAATCCAATTCTGTTCCTTCTAGTATCAAAAGCAATTCCTGGGACGATTACCATATCGATTTCCTCAGCGTCAATCCTTCTTAAATACTCTGCGGAAGGTTCTAGAATGCCGAATTTGCCTTTACTTAATTCTATTTCAGGGTCCTTTATAATAGAAGCAAGAATTTCCTGATTGCCCCCCATATCTTTATAAACCTTAGGAACACATACCGTTTTATTCAACTTTAGGCTTAAGTTTATGATATCTTTTGTAATAACTTCTCCTCTAAAATCAACATAGCACATAATTGTTTTACAGTTTGAATATTCAATTAAGCCAGTAACAGTATTAAATATTTCTTTACTTTTATTAATTTGCTCATTTTCATCAATTAAATTTCTAATCGCCAGTATATTCTTACGTATTATATCTTTTTTAAAATCCACATTAGCCTCCAGAACTATATAGAATTACTGCCCAAAACTATTGAGATATGCTGGACAAAGCCATAACAACAAACAGAATCAAACAGGATGTAATTAAAAAAACAATCAACGATGACACCAGTAATGCCCTACCAAAGGATTTTCTATCTTCATCGTCTTCATAATTCATAAAAACAATTGCGGCAATCAAGCCAATTAATTGACCCAACCATGGAACAAACGCGCTGACAGTTGTTAATAGAACCTTCATTTTGTTGCTTAAAGGTTTTACATCCATGCTATAAGTTTGATTTCTAATATGCTCCCGGTATCTCTCGTCCGAGTTATTAAGTTTATTTAAATAGCTATTGTCAGATCCGTTTTCTCCTCTCATATTATTGCCCTGATACAAGCCCGGCTGCTGAAAGGACTTCTGATTGCTAAAATCGCTTGCCGATACCTGTTTAATATCATTATTTAACCTTATATCAGCATTAGCTCTCTCCGGATTATTAATTAAATTTTCGTTATAATTTCCTTCATGAGGCTCCCTACTTTTTTCTAAAGATATGCCGCTTGAGTTATTTCCAATTGCGCTTGCTCTATCAGAATCACCGTTTTGATCATTTGATTTATCTTGCAATTCATTATCTTGTATACCATAATTTTCAGTGTAATTGTTGCTTTTTTCCGAATAATCTATTTTATCATTATTATTTAGATTATTTTGAGTTGAGCTATTATTGGAGAAATTATTATCAAATTGTTTACTTCCATTATTTATAGTATTTTCTGAGGAGCTCATAAAATTATTTCCGCTCTTTACAGGCGAATAATATACCTGATTTACTTTTTGCAACAGACTTCCACAAAAAGGACATCTCCTTAATGTAATAGAGATCTCTTCTTTACAAAATTCACATTTCTTTACTCCCGGGTTTATATTATCCAATTTCATTTCCTCCCACTCAAGGATATTTTTTATATTTTAAATATTTTTTTATTTTAATTTTTTTTATATTTTAAATTTACCTCTAATCCATAAGTTTAGCAATAAACTCTTTTTATATATTTTGCAATAAACATTTTACATCCATTTTTTATATTGCAAAATATATACCTTAATTCATAAGTTGCGAAAAATTCGGTATCTTTTTCTATAAGTATTCTATATAGTTTTCAAAAATCCTTTTTAAAATTAATATATATGTTTTACAATAATTATGGTTTCTATCTGATATTCTGGATACCCAACTTTAAAGTTTTATATAAGTTTGCCTTCATAGTAAAAATGCAGACGTATTAGGGCGTTTCAAAAAATTCCTTGTTCAAGTTTATACGACAAAAACCCATCATATCAGTTTTTTGAAACGACCAGTTGCTAAGTTTTTTTGATACTATATAAAAAGCAATTAATCTTTTACATTTGCCTATCACAAAATAACGTTAAAGCGTTCGTTATTTTGCTCCGTCAAATGTAAGATT
>JAUZPS010000320.1 GCA_030705945.1 Bacillota bacterium | reverse complement strand
TTAGTCTCATTATTTCCAGTCTTAAATTCCTATCTCTACAAATCATAATTACCTCTCCTATAAATAAAATATTGTTAAATTAATATAATTTAATTTCTCTATTGGTTTTATATGGTTTAGTGAAATCTCAAATATTATCAGATTTGAGATTTCATAATGCAATTTGATAATATCATAGTAAAAATTTATCGACAATTATTACCCAATAATTTAACAAGAAATTAACAAACATATAATGGAAATTGATAAATTCTGTTGTATAAGAATTGTTTGGTTATTGATTAAGAATATAATATATCTTTCATAGGCAAATGCAATGTCTCCCTTGTTGCAAGATTTGTACTAAGAGAGTTCAAAAATTTAACAAAAAATTGATGTAATCTTTACACAGGTTTACTTTATCGTTTTCTGCCAAATCATATATAATAAACAAAAAATCAACCATTTATGAGTTTAATAATGACAGGGGGTAAGATTATGTTACGCAATTTAGTAAAAAAAGGAGCAGCTCTGTTTCTACCAATTGTAATGTCTACCAGTTTAATGATGACAAATATACCGGTTTTTGCAGCAACTGAGGATGTACAGACAAGTAAAAATTTTGACCTTGTAGAAATAACTGACTTTCATGGACAGTTATTAGATTCAACTGGAAAGTTATACGTTGGAGCAGCGCTTTCCAAAGCAGTAAAGGATATCAGAAGCAACAACCCGGATAAAACGTTAGTACTGGGTGGGGGAGATCTGTATCAGGGGACTCCCATATCTAATGTTTTGCATGGTGTTCCGGTTCAAAATGTATTTTCAGATATGGGAATGGAATTAACAGCTCTCGGTAATCATGAATTCGACTGGAACCTTAACACGATTATCAATGAAACTATGAAGGATGCAAGTTATAAGATTATTTGCGCTAACCTTTACAACAAAGGAACGGATAAGAGAGTATTCGACGGATATAAAGTTGTAACTAAAGACGGGGTCAGAATTGCAGTCATCGGAGCAATTACAAATGAAACTCCAACTATTGTCATGCCTGCATACGCGGCTGATTACGAATTCAGGGATGCGGCTTCGGAAATCAGTTCAACTGCAAGTAAAATAAGACTAAACAATGAAGCTGATGTAGTTTTAGCTTTAATTCACGAAGGCGGCAGCGGATTAAATCAGGTTGTTTCTAAATTGCATGGAGTGGACGCAATATTTGGCGGTCATTCACATTCAACCTTGGATACTGTATTAAAAGACGCGGATGGAAAGAATATACCGGCGTTAAATGCAAACAGCAGCGGTAAAGGTTATATCGATTTGAAGATGACAATAGGGGCTGATAATAAAATCAGCTTTTCATCAAGCGGTAATTACAAGTCTCTGTCTGTAACATCGACCACACCAATTGACCTGGACGCTAAGAAGATTATAGATGCTGCAAACATTGCTATCGGACCTGTTTTCAATGAAGTTATAGGTAAAACTACAGAAGCGCTCACAAGCAATCAATCAGGTCAGCCCTATGGTGAATCACAGCTTGGTAACTGGATTAGCGGAGTTATCAGAAACTACGCTAATGCCGATGTCGCGCTTGCAAACAATGGAGGTATCAGGTTAAGTCCTATTCAGGCAGGAGATATAACTGTCGGAACTATATTTACACTAATGCCTTTTGATAACACGATATGTACTGTAAATATGACTGGAGCTCAACTCAAAGTCCTATTAGAACAAGCAGTACAGGATGACGGGAAGGGAATACAGGTATCAGGAATGAAATTTACATATGATTCTACAAAGCTATCCTATCAAGCTGCAGTGGTCGATTCATCAGGAAATATAGTAACTCCCGAAGTTATGGGGCAAAGAATTATTAAAATGGTAAGAGAAAGCGACAATACCGAGATTCTGAATACAGATGTAGTAAAAGTCGCAGCTCCGGACTTTGTTGCTACAGGAGGAGATAAATTCACAGAATTTACTGATCCTCAGATTAAAGCCACACTTATTGATTCTCATTATATGGTAAGGGATGCTTTGATCGCAGATGTCAGGGCTAAAGGTACTATTCCCAATGTGATGAATGGAAGAATTGTCAATAAACCTAGTTCCGGCACGGCAACAGAAATGACAATTAAACAAGCAAGGACGGCAGGTACCGGTTCTGTAACAATTACAGGAATTGTTACAACTGTTTGCGACAAGAATATATTCATTCAAGATGATACAGCTGGGATTAATTTTTACAATTCAGCAGGAGCGAAAGTGAAAAAGGGAGATAAGATTAAGTTAACAGGTCCTCTGTCACAATACAACAATTTATTGGAAATCACGCCTAAAACCGCAGGTGATGTTCAGGTTATAAGCAGCGGTAATACAGTAGCGCTTAAGGAAGTTACAGTTAATCAGATAAATGAATCTTTAGAAAGCCAGGTTATTAAATTAAAAGGAGTAACTATTAATAATATTGATACATCTTCTTCATCTATAATTCAGGATGCAACCGGAAAAATAGCTATATTTAAGATTCCGGCTCTTACAGGTATTGCGGCGGGAGACAAAGTCGATGTAATTGCTGCGGTTTCGCAGTTCGGAACAGAATACGAGCTTCGCGTGGGAGAGGCGGTGGATGTTGTAAAGGCTGAGTCGATACCTGTTCCCACCAGCGCGACAATATCTATCCTCGCTACTTCTGATCTTCATGGAAACATATATAATTACGACTATGCTACAGGTACAGTCCCAAGTAAAGGTCAGGGACTTGCAAAAGTTTCAGCATTTGTTAAAAGTATTAGATCATCAAACCCTAATGTAATATTGATTGACAATGGAGACACGATACAAGGAACACCTCTTTCATATTACTATGACATGATTGATAAAACCTCCGAATATCCAATGATTAAAGTTATGGGAGCAATGGGGTATGATGCATGGACATTGGGCAATCATGAATACAATTATGGATTGGATACATTAAACAGGATTATTGCTGATGCTAAGAAGGAAAACATAGCGGTTTTATCTTCAAATACTTATAATAATGATGGCGCAAACTTTGTAAAACCTTACTTTATTAAATCATTTGACATAAATGGGAAGAACATTAAGGTTGGTGTTTTAGGACTCACTACAAAAACAATACCAAGTTGGGAAGATGCCGCGCACTATTCAGGTTTACAATTTAATGACCTTGTAGATGACGCAAAAAAATGGGTGCCTGTTCTAAAAAATAATGAAAAGTGCGACATTGTTGTAGTAAGCGCTCACAGCGGTGAAGAAAGCGCGTCCGATGTAATTCCGGAAAACCAGGTAAAAGCTCTTGCAACACAGGTTTCAGGAATTGACGCTATTGTGGCTGGCCACGTTCACAGCGTATTAAACGACTTGACTTTAAAGAATCCTGAGGGTAAAACTGTACCTGTTTTAGAACCTGGTAAGTGGGGAAATTATGTATCAGAAATTGATATAAATGTCAATGAATCAGGAATCATTGCAGGGTTATCAACAAAAAATGTGACAATGGACTCCAATTATCCTGAAGATACTGCGATAACAACATTAGCGCAACCATATCAGAATCACACATTACAATATATTGAGACAGTACTTGGCGTATCCGATGATGAATTTAAAGGAGCAGGGCAATATGTGGTTCCTACAGCTATCATGGATCTTGTAAACAAAGTTCAGATGGACGCGGCAGGGACCCAATTGTCTATAGCGGCGCCATTGAGCTCTACAGCGTATATTCCAAAAGGGAACGTAACAATTAAGGACATAATGTCGGTATATGTTTATGAAAATTTTCTTTACGGCGTGAAGATGACAGGAAAACAGTTGAAAAACTGGATGGAGTATTCTGTCCGGTACTATAAGCAGATCAACGATCCTAGCTTTGTAATTGACGGCTCAACAAACTATTCAACATTAAAAGACAATGTTTTAAATATCCCTGACTACAACTTAGATCAGCTTTATGGAGCAACCTATGATATTGACTTGACACAACCTGCGTGCACGGTAGACCCGGTAAGTGGAGTTGTTATTTCCGGAAATCGCATAAAGAATCTGAAGGTCAATGGTATTAACGTAAAAGATACTGACGTTTTTACAGTAGCTATTAATAATTACAGATATAATGGTGGCGGAGGATTCATGAAAGCAGTGGGTCTAAGCAACACAGATCAAGGTATTGTAACGTATGATTCAGCGAAGAAACTTGGTGATGACGGTCAGGTAAGAAGCTTGATGATGAGTTACATAAAGGCAAAAGGTAATATTGCGCCGACATGCTCAAATAGCTGGAAGTTGTATACAGTACCTGTTACTGAGCAAAACGAAATGCTGAATGTTTCAGTAAGTTCTGTTTCCACTAACCCTGGAAAAAGCGCGATTGTTAAGATTATTATGAGTAATATGAAAGATATAGCCGGTATGAAAATGAAATTACGTTTTGATTCAGATAAATTAACTGTAAAAAGTGTTATACTGGCAGATGCTTTTAGCGCCAATGCTATAAATACAAATACTCCTGGAGAAATATATTTCAATGCTGTAAATTCAGATGGAATTACATCAACAAAAATGGACATAGCGACAATTACATTCGCAGTGAATCAATCTATTAGTATAGAGGATATTCCAGTCAGTTTTGTAACTTGTGAAGCATGTGACGCGGCATTTGGCAATATACCTGTGACTACAAGTAATGGATTAATTTTGGTAGAGCCTACAGTGCTCCCAATAGCGACTAATGTATCCTTCAGCGGAGAAGCAGTAGTCGGAAAGCTTTTGGCTGCAACGTATGATTACTCTGACAGCAAAAATAGACCTGAGTCAGGAACTACTTTCAGATGGATGACGGCAGAACATGGAACAGGAAATTATGCTTATATAAACGGGGCTGAAAGCAAGACTCTGCTGGTGACACAAGACTTGCTTGGTAAAGACATAAGAGTCGAGGTTACCGTAAGAAATAATGAGGATACGGGATTGCAGGTCAGTGGCGATAATGGTAGAAACATGGTAATAAGAATTGGCGATGTTAATAAAAATGGAACTGTTGACTTTATTGACGCTTTGATGGCTTTGAAATCAATAACCCAAAAAGTAACTCTTGATAATCAAGCGGCAGTTACGGCGGATGTTGACAATAATAATGTTATTGATGTAAATGATGTTACTGCTATTTTGAGATCTGATGTTGGATTGGTCTTGCTATATTAAAATGGCATGTATTAATTCATTTTTTATTGTTTAGGAATCTTTATCCACAGATATTGTCACAAGGTGTTTCCTAAACAATAAAAAATAAACTGACCCTTGGAGTTTCAAAAAAACTTGATTTAATGAATTTTTACCACAAACATCGAATAAGTTATTTTTTGAACTTCCAACTTAACCTATTTTATAACTTACTGTATCACGGCAATGCGAAACTTTCCTACTTTTAGTTTGCAAATACCTTCAATTCATATTTTATTTTCATATTTTATTTTTTGAACTTCCACCAGTTTAAATTGAACAGATTACCACTACCACCTGTAAACTTAAGGTATAAATCATGCGTTCCGGTGGCGCCGCTGACTGTACAGGATTTGGTTACCCATTTCTGTAATCCGCCTGTACCTGAAACAGCACAAGTTCCAACTAACTTCCCTGTGGGGCTGTCAAGGTGAAGTTCAATCTTTCCTCCACTCGCAGCTGAGGCTACTCTCGCATCAAAGGATGTTGCGCCAGTACCAAAATTAACACCCTTTACCTTTATATAATCTCCATTTTGGATACTGCAGACATCTATTCCGCCTTCACTGCATTTTTCTGTTTCAACACCTGATTCCCAGCAAATTGTTTCAG
>JAUZPS010000032.1 GCA_030705945.1 Bacillota bacterium | reverse complement strand
GTATTGTTTTGGTATTATCAGTTTTTTAATAATTTCGGCTTTAAATGGATCATGACCGAGAAATTGAAATATGCCGATAATAAAAATTATTATTGATGATATGTACAAGAACTTAAATATAAGATCTCTTTTAATATTGTTTTTATTATAAAGCGCCGCCAAAGATGCAATAACAAAAACAGCCGCTATAGTTAAAAGCCCTTCGCTTTGACCCTGATAGCCCAAAATTGCGGTAGTTTTATGTTCAGACATTATTGCTGAAAACAGGCACATTATCAGATAAAGTCCTGATAAAATAAGAAAAATTTTATTTTCTCTACAAAAAATTATATTTCCCTTTTTTAAATTCAACAAAATAAGAATTATTGAAATGAAAGCTGCAATGTAAAGTCCAATTGATTTCCAATACGCAAAAAAATCATATATCATTTGTCCGCTGTTTTGGGGATATTCAATAACTTTTAGTCTAACAATAATCGGAATGATCGCCACAACAAAAAGAATTACTGCAAGCGTAATTCTATCATGTAAAATATTTTTAGTTTCACTTTTTTTATATGCTTTTTTATTGCCTTTCAATATTAAAACTCCAATCTATATATTTCGTGATAAACATTTTAGGGCGTTTCAAAAAATTCCATATTATTTTTGCAAATGAAGATGCTTTAACTTCATTTGCATATGTAAAATATTTTTCACGATTTATCTACAGATACCGGACTGTAAATCTTCAGATAAGATATAAAAGCCTGTTCATTGAGGCGTTAACCTAATGAACAGGCCCTGATTATTTTTTACCTAGGTTGAATTAAGAATTTTATTGCTGTTCGCTCCTCTCCGTCAATGTTTACCTCTGAGAATGCTGGAACAGCCACTAGGTCAATTCCATTCGGCGCTACAAACCCTCGTGTGATTGCAATTGCTTTAACAGCTTGATTTACTGCTCCCGCTCCAACTGCTTGGATCTCCGCGCAATTGCGATCCCTTAACGCCGCAGCCAGAGCTCCGGCTACCGATTTAGGCTGCGAATTAGCCGATACTTTAAGAACTTCCATACACTTATCCCCCTACAAATAATCTTAAAATTTTATCTATATATTTATTATATAATACGATACGTATATTCTACAAAAGTTTTAAAATTCCTGCATATCTTCTAAAATATCTTCAAGTTTTGTTATTATTTATAACCTCCTTATGAAAAATTCCATTTTTGAATCCTCAATGCATTTTACTAGGATCTGTTCAAATTTATACTTACCTTTAAGATATTCGATATTTTCCCTCCTCTGCCCAATAATATTGGATATGCATTTTTTTCCTGTATATATAATTATACCACGTTCTTTACATAAAGAATACTCTTTTAAATAATTTTCTATTTTTGTGAGCAAAAGCTTAGATTCAACCAATTGTCTGAAGGATGGGTGAAAGGGACCGCCTACAACATCAATGTTTTCATTGATATTGTCAGTGGGTTGAAGTCCAATTCGTATTACTTTAATATTGTTTTCGTTATATAAATTTAGTAAATAAGCGCTAATCTCAACTGCCTCTTCAAGGCTTAGAGGCTTATATACGCCTTCTAAATACATTTTTTCAAGATAGGTGTTTTTCACAACAAGGGTTGGATAAATCCTTACTATATCAGGATTTAGAGCTACTACTTCATGAGCTGTTTTAATATCTTTCTGAAAATCAGATCCTGGCAGTCCGATCATTGTCTGAATACCAAGCTTAATCCCAAACTCTTTAATTAAACCGCACGCCTTATATACCCGGGTAGAATCATGTCCCCTACCGCTTATTTTCAGCGTTTCATTATCAAGACTCTGAACTCCAAGCTCTATAGTGTTGACATTGTATTTTTTTAGTCGTTTCAATATATCTGAATCAATATAATCAGGCCTCGTTGATAGCCTGATTCCATGTATTTTACCTTGTTTAAAATATAAATTAGCCGCTTCCAAAAATAAAATCTGCTTTTCTACATCAATGCCAGTAAAACTGCCTCCATAGAATCCGATCTCAATATGGCTGTCAATATCAGCTGTTGATAAATGATCTATTACAGTTTTATGCATTTTTTCAACAGTCATCTCTTCCACCTGACCGCTGATTAACTTTTGGTTGCAGTAAATGCAATCATATGGACATCCCTTATGGGGTATGAAAACTGGTATAACGATATTTTTCTTTGACACAAGATCACCTTTTGTATTTTTGAAATAACAAATATAGCTTATATCTATATAAAAAGCACTATTAATCTTACATTTGACGGAGCAAAATAACGAACGCTTTAACGTTATTTTGTGATAGGCAAATGTAAAAGATTAATTGCTTTTTATCTATATTTAAAATCAATAAATCTTTTACATTTATATATCGCAAAAAACCTTAAAACCGTTCGTTATTTTACTCTTTATACTTATTTGATAACATTTCAAGCGCGGCTTTTGCGGCGGATTGCTCCGCTTCTTTTTTACTTTTGCCCTTACCTTTTCCAATTACCTTTTCCATTACTTTTACCTGAGATACGAAATCCTTATCGTGGTCGGGTCCCTTTTCTTCGATTATCTCATAAATTATTCTTTTTTCGCCATCTTTTTGGATGGTCTCCTGAAGCTGGGTCTTATAATCAAGAAAGATTATTCCCGAAACAGAATCATTAATAAGTTGATCCATCTGTTGGTGTACAAAAGTTTTGGCATTTTTCATGCCTCCATCAATATATACAGCTCCGATCACAGCCTCAAACGCATCTGATAAAATAGATATTCTGGTTCTGCCGCCGCTTACCTCTTCACCCTTGCCTAGCAATAAAAATTTTCCAATCCCTATATTATTTGAACATATAACCAGAGACTGTTCACATACGATATTTGCTCTCACTTTGGTAAGTTGCCCTTCAGATAGGTTTGAGTACTTTAAGTATATTGTTTCACTTATAATTATATTTAAAACCGCATCCCCAAGAAATTCAAGTCTTTCATTACTTACGAGCTTGGCGTTTCTGTTTTCATTAGCAAAGGAACTATGAGTTAATGCCAATATAATGTTTTTCTTATTTTTAAACTTATATTTTATTCTTTCTTCAAAGTCATTTAAATTTTCCAAAAGCATATCTTTGTTTAACATAAAGCCTCCAACATAAATGTTATAGCTTTTTATAGATAATCAAATGCAAAATTTTACTAGACTAATTTTACATTTGGTTATCTATAAACTGTGAACTTAACACTTTATTTATATTTAGCAATAGAGGACGCTTCGACGTCCTCTATTATTTAATATTTATAATTTAATAAAAACTTATAACCATTTAAAATTTATTAGAAAATGCCATATTATTCTTCGTATTTCTTAAGTGTTAATGACGCATTGTGTCCGCCAAATCCTAAGGAATTTGATATTGCGTAGCGTATATCAGCTTTACGTCCTTCATTTGGCACATAATCAAGATCACATTCAGGATCTGGGTTTTTATAATTGATAGTAGGAGGCAAAAATCCTTCTTTTAACGCCAACGCAGTTATTATAGTTTCAACTGAGCCTGCTGCTCCTAAAAGATGGCCTGTCATTGACTTAGTTGAACTTACAGCAAGCTTTTTGGAATAGTTGCCAAAAACGGTTTTAATAGCTGCTGTTTCATATTTATCATTATAATCTGTTGATGTTCCATGAGCATTAATATAGCCAACATCTTCAGGCTTAATTCCCGCGTCCTTTAAAGCTAATTGTATGCATCTTGCGCCGCCCTCACCTTCTGGAGCTGGGGCAACTATATCATAAGCGTCGTTTGTGCAAGCGTAGCCTATAATTTCTGCTACAATTTTAGCGCCTCTGCTTACAGCGTGCTCATATTCTTCCAGAATAATAATTGCTGCTCCTTCGCCCATAACAAAACCATTTCTTTCTGAGTCAAATGGTCTGGAAGCGCATGATGGATCTTCAGTTGTCGACATAGCTTTCATTGAGCAGAAACCAGCAAATGACATTGGTGTTATGGAAGCCTCAGCGCCGCCTGATATCATTATATCCGCGTCTCCGCGCTGTATAACTTTAAAAGCGTCTCCTATTGCGTTAGTTGATGTTGCGCAAGCTGTTATAACACATTCATTGAAGCCTTTTGCTCCATATTGAATAGCAATACGTCCAGAAGCCATGTTAGCGATCATCATAGGTATAAAGAATGGACTTACTCTGCCAGGTCCTTTATTAATCAAAACATCATGCTGGGTTTCGAATGTTTCAATACCTCCAATTCCTGATCCCACTATACAACCAAATCTGAATTTATCAATTTTGTCAAGATCAAGACCGGAACTTTCAACGGCTTCTTTTGAAGCAGCCATGGCGTATTGAGTAAATCTATCCATTCTTTTTGCTTCTTTTTTATCAATAAACTGACTAGGATCAAAATCTTTAATCTCAGCGGCAACTTTTGTATTATAATTAGTGATATCAAAGCGAGTTACTTCACTAATTCCATTTTTACCCTCTTTAATTGAATTCCAGAACTTATCAACATCAAAACCTAAAGAAGTAATTACTCCCATTCCAGTTATGACTACTCTCTTTTTCATATAACAACCTCCCGATTTATTTAACATTCCCTATTATCGTATGATAATGTAATTATCAAAATATATTTTAATAAAATTTCAATAGTGTAAAACCAATGGAAATTTTAGGTATTTTATCAATTATTTATAAGTATCTTCATAAAAAAAGCCCCTTTTTGGGGACTTTTTTTTATGAATTATTTTTAATGTAATCTACAGCGTCACCAACCGTTGCAATCTTTTCTGCTTCGCTGTCTGGAATTTCTATATCAAATTCCTCTTCAAGCGCCATAATAAGCTCAACTATATCAAGTGAATCTGCTCCCAAATCGTCTATAAAGGAAGATTCCATTGCAATATCTTCTTCTTCAACACCTAATTGTTCTACTATTATCTTTTTAACCTTTTCAAATACCATATATTCACCTCCTTCCACAGGGGGTTCTTTAATTTAACATCTCAAAGTGAAAGTATTGGTATTAATTCCACATTAAGATATTATTACATTACCAGCCCGCCGTCAATATCTATTACCTGTCCAGTTACATAATTTGATTCTTCAGATGTAAGGAAAGCTACAACATTAGCCACATCTTCAGGAGTCCCAAACCTTCCGAGCGGAATATTTTTTAAATAGTTGTTCCTTACATCTTCGGGTAATATATCGGTCATCTTACTTTGAATAAGACCTGGCGCAACCGCATTACAAGTAATCCCACGCGAAGCGAGCTCTTTTGCCACTGTTTTAGTCATGCCTATTAAGCCTGCTTTAGAAGCTGAGTAATTTACCTGGCCCGGGTTACCGTATCTACCTGCTACAGACGCAATATTGACTATTTTTCCTGTTCTTTTTTTAATCATAACCTTTGAAACATGTTTAGAACATAAAAATGCGCCTTTTAAATTAATATCGATAACATCATCCCAGTCTTGCACGGACATCATAGCCATTGGTTTGTCTTTAGTTATACCGGCGTTATTAACCAGTATATCGATGGTTCCAAATGCCTCCACCGCTGCGTTAACCATTGCCTTAACATCATCTTCATTTCTTACATCGCCTTTAGTTACAGCTACATTAATACCTGCTGCTCTGAATTCTTCCGCTGTAGCGTCTATTGCGTCTGAGGATGGGATATCATTTAACACAATATTCGCTCCCATTGACGCTAACTTCAACGCGATTGATTTTCCGAGCCCTCTTGCAGATCCGGTAATAACAGCTGTTTTACCCTTTAATTGCATCGTTTTCATTCCTCCTATTACAGTTCATCAATTGTCTTTTTAAGTGAGTCCATATCCTCAATATTAAAAATTCTTACTTCTTTGCTTATTTTCTTGACAAAACCTGACAAAGCTTTACCAGGCCCGATTTCAACAAAGGTATCTACGCCGTTTGAAATCATTGTCCTTACACTTTCTTCCCATAGAACAGGATTTGACACCTGTCTTATAAGAAGGTCCTTAACGCATGAACTATCATTTATGTACTGAGCGGTAACATTTGTCACTAAAGGATATTTCATTTCATTTAAAGATATATTTGAAAATTCCTCAGCAAGTTTGTCACCTGCAGGTTTTAACATACTGCAGTGAAACGGAGCGCTTACAGGCAATACCATAGAACGTTTTGCTCCCTTTTCCTTTGATAACTCAACTACCTTTTCAACTGCTTTTATTTCTCCAGCTACAACGACCTGACCCGGACAGTTAAAGTTGGCAGGTTCAACAATTCCAAATGAAGAAGCCGCCTTACAGCATTCTATTACATCCTGACTACCGAGACCCAATATAGCAGCCATTGTTCCAACACCAAGGGGTACAGCCTCCTGCATATATTTTCCCCTCTTTTTTACCAACGCCACAGCATCTTTAAAGGATAATGTGGATGCCGCCACATGAGCTGAATATTCGCCAAGGCTAAGACCTGCAACCACGTCGGGCGTTTTACCGTTTTCAAGTAGAGGCATAAGACACGCTATACTTGTCGCAAGTATTGTTGGTTGGGTATTTTCCGTTATTTTTAATGTCTCGTCATTTCCTTCAAATATCATTTTTTTAATGTCAAAACCAAGGCTTTCAGACGCTTCGTCGAAGATGTCTGATGAAGCTTTAAAGTTGTCGCATATCTGTTTTCCCATTCCTACTGACTGAGCTCCTTGTCCTGGGAAAATAAAAGCTGTATTACTCATATTTCTCCTCCAAAATTATACTTTTTATTTACTCCATTTTATAAGAACCGCTCCCCATGTAAGACCCCCGCCAAAGCCTACCATTACAATATTATCGCCCTTTTTTACCATGCCTTCTTTAACGGCTTCATCAAGCGCGATAGGTATCGATGCAGATGAGGTATTACCATATTTGTGAAGGTTTGAAAATACTTTTTCCCTTTTAATGTTGAGTCTTTTAATTGCGCCTTCAATTATTCTTATATTGGCTTGGTGCGGAACAATAAGCGATACATCGTCAATAGTAAGATTTTTATCCTCAAGTACCTTCAGAGTAGACTTTTCCATTACTCTGACCGCAAATTTAAACACCTCTGAGCCGTTCATCCATAATACTCTTTTATTATCATGTTCTCTTATATTTTTGTCTTCTTCTTTCATAGTAAAGCAAGGAAGAGTAATATTATGACCTTCTCCTCCATCTGCTCCGAGATGTGAAGTCAATATACCATATCCTTCTTCAACTTTTCCTATAACCATAGCGCCTGCTCCGTCGCCGAATAATATACAGGTTGCTCTGTCTTCATAATCAACCGCCTTAGATAACGCTTCACATCCGATAACAAGTATATTCTTGTAACCGCAAAAACCGTTTTCAAGAAACTGCTTTGCTACAGTTATTCCATACATAAACCCCGAACATGCTGCATTCATATCAAAAGCTGCCGCTCTTTTAGCTCCAATAATATTTTGTATCGTACAGGAGGATGAAGGTGTCAGATAATCCGGAGTCTCAGTTGCAACTATTATAAGATCAATATCTTCCGCTGTCAACCCTGCATCTTCTATCGCTCTTTTTGCAGCTATTGCTCCCATTTCAAAAGCCGGTATATCTTTGTCTAGAATTCTCCTTTCAGAGATTCCAGTCCTCTTTGATATCCATTCATCTGATGTATCTACCATTTTTTCTAAATCATAATTTGAAAGCACTTTATCAGGAACATAAGTGCCTAAGCCTAATATGCCAATACCAAACTTTCCATTACTCAATATCTTCAACCTCCATATTTTTAAACTCTTCTCTGATTTGCTCCAGAACAGTACTATTTACATAACTTTTTGCCCTTATAATGGCATTTTTTATAGCTTTGGCATTGGAACTGCCATGGCTTTTTATAACTTTACCATTGACTCCTAGCATCGGAACTCCGCCGTATTCAGTGTAGTCGAGATCTTTTTTGAATTTTTTCAAGTCATTCTTGACTATAAGAGCTGCCAATTTCGTTAAGATGTTTTTATTGAATATATCTTTAAGCGAGCCAATAAAATACCCTGCAGCGCCTTCCATTGACTTTAAAAGAACATTTCCAACAAAGCCGTCGCAAACAACAACATCCGCGTCGCCATCTAATATCTGCCTTCCTTCTATATTCCCTACAAAGTTTATATGCGCTTCTTTTAACATGGGATATGCCATCTTAACAAGATCATTTCCTTTTTTTTCTTCTGCCCCAACGTTGATAATGCCAACTCTTGGGCTTTCTATTCCAAAAACTTCGCTAACATACAAAGAACCCATTACGCCAAACTGTAACAGATTAGTTGGTTTACAGTTTACATTGGCTCCAGCGTCAACTAAAACCGAAAGTCCTTTGCTGCTAGGTAAAAAGGCCATAAGAGACGGTCTTTCAACTCCCTTAATCCTGCCCAGTATAAATAAGGATCCAGCCATCAAGGCTCCGGTATTTCCAGCTGAAAGGAAAACATCTCCTTTTTTCTCTTTAATCATATTCAAACCAACTACCATGGATGAATTCTTTTTGCTTTTTATAGCTTTAACCGGACTATCCTCATTTGTTATGACGTCTGTTGTATGAAAAACCTTCAGTCTGTCATTTTTAAAACCATTTTCCTTAATAATCGCATTAATTTTATCTTGATCGCCGATTAGCATTATATCAAAATCATTATTTTCATTTATTGCATCAATACAACCTTTGACTATTTCCAAAGGCGCATTGTCCCCGCCCATTGCGTCTACCAATATAAGCAATACCTTCACTCCCTACCGCTTTAATGAACAATATTTCCAACTTTGTTTCCTAAAAAACACATAACATACTTTACTATCTTTTTTCTACTTTTTCAAGGGATACTAAAATAAATTTACCTCTAAATACCTCTACTTGCTTTTCAGATATCTTAACCCATACAATAAAATTACTTCCTCTTTTTTGTTTTACTTCAGCTTTTGCAATTAGTTTGTTCCCGGCATAGACAGGCATTTTATACTTGATGTTTGCGACCCCTACCAGAGCCACATGCGCGTCTATAACTGCAATCGCTAGGGATTCCGCCATAGAATATATAAAGTGTCCGCGAATTATTTTGGTTTTTTCAAAAGCCATAGTTTCATCGGTTTTTAAAATAGATATTCCACTCTCTCCTAAAGTTATATCCAAAAGCTCGCCAAAAAATTCCTGAACCTGCATTGATTTTACTTTTCTATAACTTTCTTCAGCTACGTTTTTGACTCTTTCTCTTAATTCGGGAATACCGAGTTCCAATCTATCAAGTCTTATTGTTGGTATGCTGACGTTAAATTTCTCTGCCAGCTCTTCATCAGTTAAAAATGGATCATCATTAATTTTATCTATCAATACTTTATGTCGTTCCCGCTTGTGTATTGATGACCTGCTCATTAACTACACCTCATCTATGTAAAAATAATTATTACCAGATACTATTTCCTGATACCAAGAGTATATTATATAATCTGATTATATGCAACATTTTATTAAAATTTGCAATAAATTATTTTTTATTAAAAATTTTTTATTGAATTTTTTTTCACGATTTATATATATTTTGCAATAAACAATTTTACATCCATTTTTTATATCGCAAAATATATACCTTGATTCATAAGTTGCGTAAAGTTCAGCTTGAAAGTAAAATGCAGACGTATTAATTGCATTTTTAATGTATAATCTTTCTCGCAACGTATATATATTAATAAGGTTGCATCAAAAAAACTTAGCAACTGATTGTTTCAAAAATTTGATATAATGGGTTTTCGTCATATAAACTTGAACAAGGAATTTTTTGAAACGTCCTTAGGAATTATGTAAAAAATCTGTATGATCCAAAAAAGTGAGGAGCAGGATTATGAATAGATTAAAAAGGACGTTATGCATTATAATTTCAATATTAACATTACTTTTACAGGGGATTTTTCCACAGATGAGTAAAGTTTATGCGGTCACTCCTGATATTACACCGCAAGAGCCGCCTGAGAAGGTAAGGATTGAGGCAAAAGACGCTAATGAGCCGCCAATTGGCTATAATGAATTTGATAACTATTACGCTGATTTAAAGTGGGACCAGGTGACTTACCCTGATGACGCAGTTGCCGGTTATGTGAATATTAACCTTTTAGAAATTAATAAGCCGTATAAGCCAGCAGCCACAACGGAATTAAAAGAAAGGGACTTACCGGGTGGAACAACTCAGATGAGACTTAAAGATCTCAAGTCGGGAACAATATATAATGCAACCCTGACAGCGTACCACACCCATACAGATGGTAAAACGACTTATAACAGCGCTTTATCCGTACCTTCTAATAATGTTAAGTTTATGACTAATATTAATCTTATGGCCTCATCATATGGGGTTAATCAGCTTAAAATTGAGTGGGATGACGTGTGGAATTCCGGAAGGAGAATTGACTACAAGCTCTATATTTCTGAGAATCCAGACTTTAGCAACATTCAGCCTATCTATATAGGTCAGGAGCAGATAGAGCCGCTAGGGCCTATTAAGGTAAATCAGGTATCGGGAAGATTGGAATACTTATATACAGTAAACGATCCAGGCCGTGTTTATTATATTAAAATTGTTCCTGACGTAACTGAAGCTGCTTTAAAAAAGACTGATGAGTCAGGGGTTGTAATGGCAAGCAGCTTTATTATAGCAAGAACAAGCAAGGTGTCTGAAAATGAAACAGGCGATATTTGGAGGTTCGACTGGAGTCCTGTTGTTTCAGGATTGAGTTCTACAGATATAAACATTTCTTATCAAATTTATAGAGGAGACAACGACTCAAATGACGTGCCGCAGTATATGGCTTCAGTTGATGATACCAACTTTTTTGTAACAACAGGAACTGATGATAAGAACTACTATTATTTAATTGTAGCCAGTGTAACTAAAAACGGCAAAGATGTTTATCCGGGAATGAAAATCAAATCAGATAAAATTTTACTGCTTGAACATGACGTAATTTCAATTCCGATAGCGCCTGAAATTACAGATATCTTTGAAAGAGTCCCAGGAGATACTATAATCAGCTATAAAAATGAGCTTAAACCTAACAGCGCTACGGTATTGTGGAAGGTTCCAAGAAAGGGTGACGGTTCGGTAGATACGGATATATCATATGACATATGGCTGATCGATAACCCGAATGCTCTTGATAATCCGACAGACACCTACAAACTTGCATATGATTTTAAACCGACTGCAGACAACTATATTGTTAATGGGACTGAAATTAAAGGATACAAATATACTGCGCCTAATCTTACGGCAAATTCAACATATTATTTTAAAATAATCGCTAAAAAGTCCTTTGTTGATTATGTTGATGATAAGCTTAAGAATGTAATCAGTAAATCCGATCCTTCCGTAAAGGTAATAATAACGCCTTCAGATGGACCCATTGACCAGCCTAAGGTTCCATCTAGACCACCCTTTAAGTTAAAGAAGGATTCTGAAGGCAATCCTGAAATTGGATCCACAACAGTTACTGTAAGTCTAAAAAATAAGTGGTATGAGAAATTTGATGATGCCGAAGGTAAATGGGAGTTTATCAGAACTGAAAAGACAAGCGCAACAGATGTCCCGCCTTATATACCCTCAGCAGATACTCTTGATGGCAAAAACTACCGTGTTGTAGAATACGATTCAGGTGTTACAATAGATGTAGGATGTGTTGAGTACATTGACGGAATGTCATATAAAGACATAGCAAACATTACTGCGAACCATATTACCGGATTTCCAGTTACAGCTAACGATGAAGCGGAGAATTCAAAATTCAATCCGGACGGTTTAAGCCATAATATAAATATAACACTGACAAATTTAATTCCTAATACAACATATATAATTTGGCTAAGAGCAGAAAGAAAGAGTGTAAATTTCATATCGGGTCCATCAGATCCAATTGTTATAACTACTGAACCTGAAATCAAACCGCCAATAGTTAAGCCGACTGTACCAATTTTTAATTATGGTCTTTCGGGAGACACCTTTGTAGATTTGGGTTGGAATTTTAATAGTAATTATAAATATACTTTAAAATATGGTACTGTGGAAAATATAAACTCTGCCACAGGAAGTGTTCAAATAAATCCTGAAGACTTTGCAAATTCAAATTTTTATAAGGTAAACAATCTTACACAAGATACTGCTTATTTTTTCTGGGTGCAAGCTGAAACCCTAACAGGTGGCTCAAAGTCGGAATGGAGCGACTCATATTCTTTAAAGACGCTGCCCTTTAGTCCGCCGGAAACTCCGGCAGGTTTTGGAATTAAAAATGGCGAGGCATCAATTACAAAAGACAGTATAACCTTTGAATGGGCAAAGGTTGATGGTTTGGAATACAAATTGGAAATCGCTCTGGATACTAATTATAAAAACCTTACGGAATATAAATGCGGGGCAGTTTCAGAGTACAAGGTTGACAGCCTTAAGTCAAATTTCAGGTATTATGCCAGATTGTACGCTTATGATTCAAAGAAACAGATGTATTCTGAGCCCACACAGAGTATAACGATCAGAACAGAAAGAAGCGATGATGATTATGACTCTGATCAGGATATAGAAAATATTTTAAAGGGCGACTATGTTATAACTGAGCCAAGACTTATTAACAACATTTGGAATATAAGCATAACCGGTCCGAATGCCGATAGATTTATTGAACATATGCAAACGGATAAAGTTATAGATTATAAAATTGATTTAACTAAACCGCCATCTAAAACCAATAAACTTAATATAAATATCGGTGGTAAAGTTTTAGACGCTCTAAGCTCATTAAAAGAGAACCTCATTATATCTGCTGATAGCAACACCGATGGTAAACTGCAGTTTGTGATTGGGCCTGAAACATTAAATGAAGGAACGAGAGGTTCACTATCTAAAAAGCTTGGAGAAATTAATTATGCCTTAAGTATTGGATTTACAGGGGATAATATAAAAACCGAGGCTTCAAATCTGGTTTTTAAAACGAATGATGTAGCGATTGGCATGAATGCAAGTGGAAAAGGCGCGCAGATTGCAGTTCAAAAATTTGACAAGCCAATGAAAATTGTTTTTCCATATTATGATGAGCAGTGGTATCATGAAGGCAAGACAAGCGGATACACTTATGATACTCAGAATATGAAGTGGAATAAGCTTTCTACAACTGCGAAGTTTAACAAAGATGACGATAAAGGTTTTGTAAGCATTGAAGCGTTGACTGCAGGTAATGTTGCGGTTGCGGAAGCTGGAAATAATTATTATGATGATATTTCAGGAAACTGGGCAGAGAGTTCAATAAATAATGTGGCATCTATATGCAATTTGAAAAGTATCCCGGGTAGATTATTTAACCCCGATAAAAATATTTCTGTAGGTGAAACTGTAAAATTGATGCTGGATATTATGAACGTTGATTATGATAATGAATATATGGTAACAGCGGCTAAGGCGCAATTGATAACTACTGACGATGTATCTAAGCCTGATGAGAATTGTTCAAAAGAAAAAACAATTGCAATGATATCAAGGCTTTATGAAATAAAAACAGGAAAATCCGGTAAACTATCAAATATTTCTAAAACAGGCTTTATGGACTTAAACAAGGTTTCAACAAGATATTTGCCGCAGATTAACTTTGCAATACAAAATGGAATAGTTATTGGCAACGATAAGAATTACTTAAGTCCATCTGGAAACGTGACCAGAGCGGAAGTAATATCAATGATTGAGAAACTGCTTGTGTTAACAGGCGAATTATAGCCCATATAGATCATTTTTAGGAGGCTTGTATGAATAGATACATTAAAAAGACAGCTTGTCCTATGATATTATTGGTTTTAATATTTCAATTACTTTTTTCAAATTATTCTTATGCAAATGGTGTCATTTATGATATTGCTTCTTTAGGAGATAATAAAATAAGAATCACATTAAAATGGAGCGATCCTAACGAAAAAAAAGGTCTTTCTGTAGCATTTTATCATTTAACAAATGGAAAAACTTTAAATATTGGCTATGAGATTAAAGATGGAGCGCGCAATACGACGAGCATTGATTATAATCTTGCTGGAGCAATCGCTCCAATACGTATTATACTTACTAATATAACGAAAGATGAATTACCTTTTAAAGATATTAAAAATACGGAGGCGGAAGAATATATAAGACATCTTCATGACGCAGGCATAATAAATGGCAAGCAGGGGGATTATTTTAAACCGAAAGATCTTATTACTAGAGCAGAATTTATGGTTTTAGTTACAAAAGCTCTTAATATAAAAATTGATAAATCAGCTAACACAAAATACAGGGATATTTCAAAACACTGGGCTAAAGATTACATAAACGCTGCTTCACAGAAAGGCCTGATATCAGGATATGAGGATGGAACTATAAGACCTGATAACAATGTAACCCTTGCAGAAGTTTGTACTGTTATTGATAAAGCTTTTAAACTGCAAACTAGTTATAAAGGTATATATGATAAGCTTAAAGAAGATAAATGGTATAGTAAATATGTTAAAAAAATATTTGATTTGAAAATATTGGAAACTAGTGATAGTATATATAGGAAATTTGATGAAGAGGCCTTTATTAATAGAGCAAATTGTGCGATGATAGTAAGTAGAGCATTATCAACTCATAGAGAAAGTTAAAAATTTAATGTATATCCTAAGGCTAATGAGGCAATAATTTAATTAAATTACGCCCTAATAAATCAGGCTGGGGCGAGCTGCCACAAAGACAATTTTTTGCGGCTAACTGTCACATTAGAGATAACCAAATGTAAAATATTAATCACTTTTAATTTAGTTGCGTTGAACCGCCCAAAAAGGGCTTTTCCGGGTGGCTAGGCAAGCAATGAGGCGAAGACACATAAAAGTGAACTGATATAAAACTTTACAGTTGGCTATTTTAGAACCGGGGGGATATATGAAAAAAGTAGTATATTTATTAATTTCAATAACAATTTTGTTATGCATAATTTTTATAATAATACATTTTGAAAATGCTCAGAAGAGCCAAGTTGCAGGTGATATTTTAACAAAATCCTTTAAAGCTGCAGGCGCGGACTTTGTTAAAAGTGAACTTTATTTTCAAGGACGGGTAAATGATAATGATATAGGAAATATAAACAAGTTCGTAGGGAATATTTCTGAAAAGCTCGGGATTAATGAAAATAAAGTACATATTATAGATAAATCAGCTAGCGCAAAAGAACATAAATTAGAAATAAATGATACAATTAAAACTGGTAAAAATTTAAATTTAAAAATACAGCTAAGTGAAAATGATTCCAGGCCAGGCGAAAGTTTTATTTCCGCAGATGTTGTTGAAAATTTATCCTGTGAAGGTCTGGGAGCTATGATACAAAAAATCATGCCGGTATTCTATGGTATTAAAGCTGATCCAAAAGTTACAGCTTGTATCACAGGAACTTTTAATGGCAAGAAAGATTTTGAGTACTTAAACAGTATTTGTGTAAAGACTTTAAAGGAGGTGAATGCTGTTAAGGTTGAGGGTATAAACGATGGCAAACTGATAAGCATTAGCGCGTATTCCTCAATGATTGATGATTCAATTGAAGTAAACAGGAAAAAAATCAACCTGAACCTAGCAATGAGATACAACAATATTGACAACAAGACATATTTCTGGTTGGCGACTCCGATAATATCTACTGAATATTAATATAACAGTAAAATATATAGAATTAAAATATTGGCGGAATTTTACTTTAACTTTATTCTTGCGGTTAAAAGCTTAACAAATTTTAAGTAAAAGTTTTGTTTTGCTGATTATTAGTGATAACGAAATATAAACTATAATATAACTATATTATAGCATTAGAATTTTTGCGGTTTTCAATTATAGAAAATTAGTACTTATAATTCGTTATCAAAAACGAAAGATAAATACAGTTAATATACGAAAGGGAGATTAATGTGTCCAGATTAATAATATCTTATGGAGTGCCTCTGAAGGGTGAGGTAAGAATCAGTGGCGCTAAAAATTCTGTTTTGCCAATTATGGCAGCTTCATTATTAGCTGATAGCCAAAGTATAATTGAAGAAATTCCATACCTTAATGATGTAAGAGTTATGGGAGATTTAATTAATTCTTTAGGGGCATCAGTTAACTTTTCCAATACAAAGACAACTATATCTATAAATCCATCTGAAATTTCAAATACAACGGCTCCATATGAACTTGTTAATAAAATGAGAGCGTCATTTCTAATAATGGGACCACTCCTTGCAAAATACGGCGCAGCTAAAATTCCACTACCAGGGGGATGCGCCATAGGCTCGAGGCCTGTTGATCTTCATATAAAAGGCTTTTCGGCAATGGGAGCTGAAATAACCCAAGGTCATGGGTATATTGAAGTAAAAGCGAGCAGTAGACTAAAGGGAAGTAAAATATATTTGGACTTTCCAAGCGTTGGAGCGACTGAAAATATAATGATGGCGGCAGCTCTAAGTGATGGCCAGACAATTATTGAGAATGCTGCTATCGAGCCTGAAATCGTTGACCTGGCTACATATCTGGTCACAATGGGAGCTGACATCAAAGGCGCAGGTACAGATACAATCAGAATTAACGGTGTGGATAGGCTCCACGGAGCGAATCACACTGTGATACCTGACAGGATAGAGGCTGGAACTTATATGGTTGCAGCGGCAATAACAGGCGGGGATGTAAAAATAGATAACGTAGTGCCTGATCACTTAAAACCAGTTACCGCAAAATTGAGGGAAGCTGGAGTAGAAGTAGCTGAAGAATTGACAAGCGTTCATGTTAAGGCTGGTGACAATATTAAAGCTGTGGACATCAAGACTCATCCATATCCGGGTTTTCCAACCGACATGCAGGCGCAGATGACATCTCTGATGACAAGAGCTGAAGGAACCAGTATGGTAATAGAAACAATATTCGAAAATAGATTTATGTATGTAAACGAACTTAAGAGAATGGGAGCCAATATTAAAATTGAAGGCAGGAGCGCAATTATTGAAGGAAACCCCACCCTCTTAGGCGCTCAGGTAAAAGCGACCGACTTGCGAGCAGGAGCTGCTCTTGTGCTTGCTGGTCTTGCTGCGGAAGGCATTACTGAGATAACAGATATTGAACACATCGAAAGAGGTTATGTGGAAATTCACAATAAGCTTAAGTCCCTCGGAGCAAAGATTGTAAGGGAAGAATAATTTAAGTAAGCAATATTTTAAAATGCATTAAAAACAAGTTAATCTTATTAAGAGAAAACACTTTAAACTTTTTTCCTACTGCTACTAATCATGTATAAGGTTATTATTTCGCAGTTGGTTAAGTTAATGTCTAAGGTGTTTTCTTTTTTATATATAAAATGTCCTAATAATAATAATTGGTAGATTTATTTGTAAAAACAAAAATAATTTGGTAAGATATATTGTGAAGGAAATTTAGATAATTATAAACACGAAAATATTTAATAAAGTTTGCTATTTAAGTTCCATAACCTTAAATTTTTGCGATTATATAGTTTCTGTTATTATTAAAAGGTAAGGTTAAACGGAGCTTTCAAATAGAATAATATATAGAGATGCTGCTATTAAAATAAGCAGCTATGCCGCTAAATGTGGTGAAAATTAGTGAAAAATATAAAAAAGTGCCTCAAAGATTTTGTAGGTACTTTTTTATACCTTAATTACCAGATAGCTTAATGCGAAGTTGTATGGGCAAAAAAAGGTTTATTCTCACTGTAAATTAGTATTTTCAATCTTACCTATACCGTATCCATAACAAAAGGCTTGTTGCATACTTGCTAATATCAGAGATGTCAAGTATTCCCGTTCTGCTTTATCAAGACCTTTATCCATATTTTTTATAAAACTTTTTGTTTTATCTTGAGCAATAATACTAATTGCCTGGCTGGTTTGGGTGAAATCATTCTGTAATTTTAATTTTCCCTGTTTTATATACTCTTTAATAGAATTTTCAAATTCACTACGTTCAATTTTTTTATTATTAGACAAAGAAATACCTCCTTACAGTGAAAAACATAAAATATTTTTTTGGTAAACCTGACTAAGGGCGTTTCAAAAAACTCCTTGTTCAAGTTTATATGACGAAAACCCATTATATCAAGTTTTTGAAACGACCAGTTGCTAAGTATTTTTGATACTACCTAAAAAGCAATTAATCTTTTACATTTGCCTATCGCAAAATAACGTTAAAGCGTTCGTTATTTTGCTCCGTCAAATGTAAGATTAATAGTGCTTTTTATATACCTAAATGTATATTAATAATGATTTTCGTGATTTTAAAATATAATGTAAAATGTTTATCACGAAACATTTTGTTTCTTAAG
>JAUZPS010000319.1 GCA_030705945.1 Bacillota bacterium | reverse complement strand
ATCCGAGGGAAGTGGTTCCCCAAAGCCAGTTGTTTCCTTTGAGCCTACCCACAAAGATAACCGATATAGCCAGGGCAGGAATTATGATTTATCCAAATCCTGCAAGGAATCAGATAACAGTGAACAGTGAAAAGTTACGAGTGGAGGAAATCGCTATCTATGATATGCAGGGAAGATCTGTTCTGGTAAGAGGAAAGAGCGATGAGGATTGGATTTATATCAGCAGCAAATCTTGCGAAGAGTTCATTCAACTCCTTGAAGGATTGGACGAAGAGGATAAATGCTTTGCAGCCATTGAGGAGTGGATGCTTCCATATATAATTAATGGCAAGGAAATCAGTTCTCATTTAACCAGCATTAGACTTGTTTATGATAAAAATGCTCTTTTGCCGCTTGTAAAGACCAATGTTGTTAAATTATCAAATGCCTATGCCCAATATGTATTTGACAAATCAATGTACAAGGAGTATATATCTGTTGAGTATATAGAAGAACGGATTAATAGGGGTATTGGACTTGGAATCAAGGAAGATGGAAAGTTAATAGCATGGGCAATTACCCATGATGACGGAGCCGTTGGATTTCTAAATGTATTGGAAGAGTTTAGAGAAAAAGGATATGGCATGCGTATAACCGCTGTAATGATTAAGCAACTGCTGGAATTGGGTGAATTGCCTTTTGTACATATTGAAGAAGAAAATACGAAGTCTATGAGCCTTGCTTTAAAAGCTGGATTTAAGAAGGACAGGCGAGCGCATTGGATTAAACTAAAGTAAGGTTGATTGATACATTAGCCTCATCCTGCGGGGGAGCGAGAGCCAAAAGAATAGATAACGAAAAGTATAAAATTGAATTTTTACCAAATTTGATTTTTAATTTTAGATATAAAATCTATAATTATTAAAGGGTCATTTATGAAATTAAAAGAAAGAGCAAAACAACTAAAGAAGGATATTCCTGTGGTTTTTCTGGCTCTTAAGAAAAAAGAGACTCCGTGGTATGCGAAGGCATTAGCAGTTTTGACAATTGGATATGCTTTGTCGCCAATTGATTTGATTCCTGATTTTATTCCTGTCTTTGGTTATCTCGATGATCTAATAATACTACCTTTAATGATAGCGGCTACAATAAAATTGGTTCCAAATGATATAATTGAACAATGCAGAATTGAATCTGAACAGATTTGGAAAGATGGCAGGCCAAAAAAATGGTATTACGCAATACCCATTATGATTATTTGGCTTATAATCATTGCTTTAATAATAAGAGCATTTCTTTAAGTATGGTTAGTTCTCGTTTTTATTTTATGTACAACGGAAGATTGATAACTTATGGAGGTCTACGAAATGAAAAGCAAAACAAATTGTGAATGTTGTATAAATTATGTTTATGATGAAGAATACAATTGCCAAGTATGTCAAGTTAATTTAGATGAAGATGAAATGGGGAAATTTTTAAGCAATTCATTTGATAATTGTCCATATTTTCAGTTTGATGATGAATATAAAATTGTTAGGAAACAGATGTGACATTTTAGATATGTTAAAGGAACTATTACCCGATATTGACTTTTCTGACCCTCATTGGGGTGTACTGGCTACTGAAACATATTCCATTGAATTCAATATAGGGGGTAAGGACCCTGTTGAATCTATTATGCTTCATATAAGGGGAGAAGATGCTCCAATCGATGTTATTAAGAAAATATGTAGTAAGACAGCATGGAGAGCAATTGACACATCAGCAGGCGATTTTATTGATTTTGAAAATTGCCCTGAAGAGTCATTTAATAGATGGAAGAGATACAGAGATAAAATTATAGATGAATTTAAATAAAAGTAACAAATTGGGAGTTAATAATATGGTTAAACAGGCTGATGAATTTGATATATCAATCATTGAAGAAATACTATTGGATGCAGTAAACTGGATGTCCAAAAATGGACTGCAAAACCAATGGAATGAGTCAAATGTGAAGTGGTCTAATCTATCAAAGTCCTATAAAATAAATAACTTTTATATTGCATATCAAAACGGATTACCGACTTCTTGTATGGCTTTAACAGATTATGATCCAGTTTATTGGCCTAACATACCAAAGGGAGAATCACTATATTTGCATAAGGTTGCTGTTAAACGTAAATTTGCCGGTAAAGGATTTTCAAAGGAATTAATCAATTTTGCAAAAAAATTAGCTATTAGTTATACAATTAATACTATTCGTCTTAATTGTAATCAGCATCGACATAAATTAAGGTCAGTATATGAAAATGAAGGGTTTAAATGTGTGGAAGAGAAGATTTTTTTTGAAAAGTATGATACTGCCCTTTATGTTTGCAAAATTAATGACTAAGGGGATTTTGAAAAATAACTTAGCAATAATAAATGCAACATTAATATGGTACGAAAAAAGTAAATGGTGAAATATGACACGAGCATTTAGGTGAAGAATATGGTAATTAGAGAGGCAAACAGGCAA
Source organism: Bacillota bacterium (assembly GCA_030705945.1). Classification (GTDB taxonomy): domain Bacteria; phylum Bacillota; class Clostridia; order Acetivibrionales; family DSM-2933; genus Pseudobacteroides. Next base: position 3,381 of record JAUZPS010000319.1, on the reverse strand, counting down.
GATTTATTTTCAATTGCAAAAGTTCAAGTTGATAGTAATCGTTCTACTTACATAGGAATTATGCCTGAACGTTATTTGGAAGGCCTGACATATGAAAGTAAGGTAAATGAATGGGATAAGAGATTGTTTGACAATAAAAGAACAGAATTTATGTTTGTTGCCGAAACTGATAACAAAAATATTGTTGGGTTTGCATCAGCAAGTTTAGATGAAACTAATGATATTTATGAAAGAGAACTTTATTCGATATATATTTTAAAGGAATTTCAGCGTATTGGTATAGGAAAGTTACTTATCAAGGCAATAGTTGAAAGATACATTGAAGAAGGTGTTAGGTCTCTCATTTTATGGACACTTCAGGATAATCCTTCGAGGTTCTTTTATGAACACTTAGGTGGAAGTATAGTTGACAAGAGGATAATAAATAGGGGAGGAAAAGAGCTCCAACAAATTGCATACGCTTGGGAGGATATAACTTCAATGTTTAAAGTAAAATTGCGATGAGTTATTTCTATAGGCGGGTATAAGCTCTAACTTTTTAAATGACACAACGACAGGGGTAAAAGTTTTTATGATAATGTGTCCTTTTTGTTGCGGACAAGGTCGTTTTTGATTCCATGATATTTATTCCGTATGTGGTAATCAATATTTATTGAACATTAAATACATCGTTTAATGTTCAATTCTGTTTTATTTGTGATGTCTCTCTTCATAAATTCATATATTTATGATAGCAAGGGGGAGAGGCTATGGTTATTTCCTTAAAAAAATTTAAAATGCCTATGTTAGGACTTCTAATATTAGTAATAATATTCATTTCTTTATTTATGGTACTTGAGAACAAAAAAGACCGGATAGTAATGGGTGGATCTCTTGTTACAAATGACAAACATGAAAAGAACGAAGCTCAATCTGTATTTAATTCTGAAACAGATAATATTTCTGAACGGTTCCAGCGTCCCTCCAAACAGTCAGCATACAAATTAAAATATGCTGCAAATGACTTTATTACACATTCAGATCAATCATCGCATATTCAAACAATATTTAAGACTCCGGAAGATGTAATTCAGGCGTACTACGCAATATTGAAGGACGCATCGAATATGGAAGGATTTCATGGTGGATGTGGAACTGTCGGATGGTCGAAAATACCTTATCCATTTGCTTATAAATTGCTAAGCGCGGATACCGAACAAAATATGACTCTTGAAAAGTTTATTGATTCTTTTGCCGGTATAGGTCATATCACTCTCTTAAAATTGTATCCCGCATACCAGCCTCCTTCTACACCTATAGACCTGAAATATTATATGGTCGAAATTGAAGTTATTACTGGACCACCATATAAAGGTGAAGGAGATAATAGGCCACAACCATGCTATTTTGCTTACTATTATGGTCTGATAACAACTGTGAAAACACCTTCAGAAGGTTGGAAAATCAAGTCTATAGACTATGTTCCAGAAGATTTTCTCTGTCATCCCCTGCATCATTGGGACTATGATGCAAAATCCCTTGTGGGAATAGTTTATATGAATTGGTATGGTCTGATTGATGGAATAGAGAAGATTGATAGGGAAGATTCATTAATACATGTTTATGCGGATGAAAGCAATAATAAGTATAGGTTTGATTTTGTAAGGCTTACCAATGGCGATGATATCTTAATGCATGAATATATACTGCAGAACGGACAATGGCTAGAGGTGAATTTACTAAAGAAAGAAGATCAATTCTATAAATTCTCTGTTTTAAACCCCAAATTTATAAATCATAAGGGATGATTTTATGAGAGAAAAAGTCATAGTCATTGCTACTACAAGAAAGAGAATTCTAATTATTGCAGGTTTTACTTTTTTAGCAAAAAAATAAATGATATAGAAAAACAGGCGAAAGATTGGCTTAAAGAGCAAAGCAAAAGTGAAGAAATAGATAACAAATTATGATATAATATCCTTAAATATTATAAATTAAAAACAATTAATTTTTACATTTAGGTAGGGAATGTTTATGAAAAGATTTAAAAATCAGTATGCTAATTATCGGTTTAAAATTGTTTTTACTATGATTTTGATCATCGGAAGTATGTTTTTTCTACTAAACACAGTTGGACATGCGTTAGCTGCATATAATATCTCAGGTTATATCAAATCAGATGTGACTAATTCAACATCCTCCGGCAGCTTTAATTCAGAGTTTTCTGTTAATATTGATGGAACTGGTTATAAAGCGTCTACTGACTCCAATGGTTACTTTGAATTAAATAATATTCCTGAAAGTCAGGCTTCATATACTCTAAAAATATCAAAGATATGTTATCTGACAAGAACCATTTCCAACGTTAAACTTACCGGAAATATAGTTATTGGATCTCAGACTTCTCCCATAATGCTTTGGGCAGGGGACATTCCGGTAAATGGTCAGCAGGACAATACCATAAACATGTCCGATATAATAGAATTTGCGAAAAAGTTCAATTCTGTAGCTGGAGACAGCCACTATACAGCAGATATTGACATAAATAAAGATAACGCCATCAATATGGCAGATATCGTGATAATAGCAAGGAATTTTAACAAAACAGATTCCAGTTACCCTGTTGTTGATATTCCTGTTCCTTCAATTTCTCCCACACCTACGCCTATTGTTTCACCTTCACCTTCGGTGTCAGGCGCGCCGTATAAGATTTTTATTCTTTCAGGTCAATCCAACATGTGCGGCATTGGAAATAACTATTACTTGACTCCTGAACAGGCAGCTCCTGTTGAAGGTGTAAAAATATATGCAGCCGGTACTGTGGAAAGCTCTATGGCAAACTTTTGGGGAACTTTAAAACCCGGATATGGTGGTGGCTCAGGTTGTTTCGGACCAGAATTAACCTTTGGAAGAGATATGGCGCAAAAATTACCTAACAACAAAGTACTTATAATAAAAATAGCTTGGTCAGGAACATCTTTATGGGCAGATTGGCGTTCACCCAGCGCAGGTGGTACAACAGGCAAGTTGTGGACTGACTTACTGAGTAATGCAAATAAAGCAATTGCAGCTCTTGATCCTAGTATTAAATATGAAATTGCAGGCATGTGCTGGATGCAAGGTGAAGCTGATGCTTGCGCTTCTAATATAGCTTCTGAGTATGAACCGCTACTTACTGCGTTTATAGGTGATGCTCGTAAAGCGTTTAATGCGCCTAATATGCCTTTTATAATAGGAATGATTGACGATACCAGCACTTGGCCATACTATGCAATGGTCCGCGAGGCTGAACAAAATGTTGCTCAAAAAGTTCCCCATGTTGGAATTTTTGACACAAAAGATCTGGATACAGATGGCTCCCACTATAAAAATCAGGGTCTTCTTGATATGGGTTCCCTGTTT
>JAUZPS010000318.1 GCA_030705945.1 Bacillota bacterium | reverse complement strand
GGCTCGAAAACCCCAATTACCCGGTCAAAGTAATAGAGGTTTGCCATAAGGACGGTACCGGGGCGCCAAAAGGTAAAACATATGAATTGGACATTGCATTGAAGGAGTTTTATGAAGAGGGTGGAAGTGAAGCGGATATCAGGTATGTGGACGGAAACAGGTTCGTAAGCGGTTTTACGGAAGTTGACCCTTCAACCTTTGCCGGAGACAGAGTTTCACTGCGTGAAAACGGTGTATACATCATTACTGGTGGTATGGGCGGCCTGGGACTTGTATTTGCGAGGTATATCGCAAAAAAGGTTAAAGCTAACCTGGTTTTGGTAGGGCGTTCAAGGCTGGATGATGAAAAAAATAAGAAAATAACTGAATTAAAGGCTCTTGGATCAGAGGTTATATATATTGAAGGTGATGTTTCAAAAAGAGAAGATGTTGAAGCTGTTGTAAAAGAAGCAAAAGCGCGGTTTAATGCCATCCATGGGGTGCTTCACTGCGCGGGAGTTCTCAGGGATTCATTTATACTGAAAAAATTCAAAAATGAAATGAACGAGGTATTAGGACCAAAGGTCTTAGGTACAGTATTATTGGACAGGGAAACAAAGGATGAGGGGATGGACTTTTTCGTACTGTTTTCATCCATATCGGCGTTTATGGGGAATATAGGCCAAAGCGATTACGCGTATGGGAACAGCTTCATGGATCACTATGCCGTGAGGATATCAAAACGCAGAGAGCCGTGTAAAGTGATATCCATCGATTGGCCGTTGTGGGCGGAAGGAGGAATGAAACTGTCGTCAGACTCGGCTGTTTTGGTTAGCCGCTCTGAAAGGTTGGAAACTCTGAGCTCAGAGGATGGAATAGCGGTGTTTGAAAACGCGTTGAATTTTCCTGATGCGCAGTTGATTGCCTTTTCCGGGGATAAAAACGGAACATACGGCAAAAAGGCTGAAAGTCCGGATGTGAAGCCCGAAGTACCGGAGGCGCCCATCATGGGGAAAAATGCTCTGGAAACGAAGGATGATGCAAGGGTCAAGATAGAAGCCGAATCGCTGCTGAAAGATATTATAGCAGGGCAGGTAAAGATTCATCGAGACAGGATAGAGCTTGAAACGCCTTTTGAGTCCTATGGAATAGATTCTATTATGATTATCTCTTTAACCAGAGAACTGGAAAAGCATTTCGGGGAGTTATCCAAGACACTATTTTTTGAATATCAGAATTTGAACCAGCTGACGGAATATTTCGTTGAAAACTACAAGGAAAAGATTCTTGAAATCACTGGCCATACTTCCCGGACAGGCCTTCTTGCGCCTAATGCGGCTTTAGAAGAGAAACGTCCGGAATCAAAAGGAGGACGCTTTTTAAGGGATTCCATGAAAAGGGAAGCGGCTATCAAAGAGAGGCAGGAAAAGAGAGATAGAGCGCTTGAGGATATTGCCATCATTGGCCTCGACGGTAGATATCCCAAGGCCGGAAATTTAAAAGAATTTTGGGAAAATATATCCTCAGGAAGGGATTGTATAATAGAAATACCCGATGACCGTTGGGATAACAGCAAATATTATTCCCAGGATAAAAACCGGCCGGGCAAGATTCATACAAAATGGGGCGGATTCATTGACGACGTGGATAAGTTCGACCCTCTGTTTTTTAATATTTCGCCAAGAGAGGCGGAATTTATGGATCCACAGGAAAGACTGTTTATGGAGATTACATGGAATGCTATTGAAGACGCCGGGTATTCAAAAACAAGTCTCAACGGTCAAAATATAGGTGTGTTTGTCGGGGTTATGTGGGGGCAGTACCAGTTGTTCTCCTATGAATTTGACGGGAGTATCATCTCGGGAGGATCTTCCTATGCATCTATTGCAAATAGAATCTCCTACTATTTTAATTTTTTCGGACCGAGCATGGCTGTAGATACAATGTGCTCATCATCGCTTACCGCCATAAGTCTCGCCTGCGACAGCATACATAAGGGTGAAAGCAGCATGGCCATTGCAGGGGGAGTCAATGTATCCATACACCAGAATAAATATGCCTTGATCAGCCAGGGTAAATTTACCGCCAGCGATGGCAAATGCCATAGCTTCGGGGAAGGTGGAGATGGCTATGTGCCTGGCGAAGGGGTTGGAGCCGTAGTTTTGAAGCCCATAAGCAGGGCTATAGCTGATGGTGACCAGATTTATGCTGTAATCAAGGCCAGCGCATTAAATCATGGAGGAAAGACGAATGGATTCACAGTGCCCAACCCCAATGCCCAGGGCAATGTGATCATGGAGGCTTTAAAAAGGTCGGGTGTCCATCCAAGGACTATCAGCTATCTTGAGGCGCATGGAACAGGCACATCCCTTGGAGACCCTATTGAGATTACCGGATTGGTCAAGGCTTTTGGAAATTACACCCGTGAAAAGCAGTTCTGTCCTATTGGCTCTGTTAAATCCAATATAGGCCATCTGGAATCTGCGGCCGGAATTGCGGCATTGACCAAGGTGCTGCTGCAAATGAAGCATAATCAACTGGCTCCGTCCATAAATTCCGAAAAGACAAACCCGAATATTAAATTTGAAAACACGCCGTTTTATGTCCAACATTGTCTTGAAGAGTGGAAGCAGCCTGTGGTAAATATTGACGGGAAGGTAAGCGTGTACCCGAGAAGGGCCGGGCTCAGCTCATTTGGCGCGGGAGGCTCAAATGCGCATATCATACTGGAGGAATACGACGGGAATACGCATAGCAGTGGAGAGGAAACAGGGGAGCCAAGACTTATCATTCTTTCAGCGAAAAACGAAGAAAGGCTTAAAGCCTATTGCCTGGCATTGAAGGAACATTTGGAAAGTGAATGGGCTCAAAAAGGAAGCAGCCTTTCACTCCTTAATGTTTCATATACTTTGCAGGTTGGACGTGAGCCCATGGAAGAACGTCTGGCTGTAATTGTTTCAAACGTATCCGATGCAATCCACAAGCTTGAAAGCTGGTGCAGCGGAGAGACAAGAGTCAACGATTTATATAGGGGCAATGTAAAAACCGATGGATTAAAATCCAGACTTCTGGTAGAGGGCGCATCGGGAGAAATCTTCGTAAAATCGGTCATCAAGGATAAAGAGATTTCAAAGCTTGCGCAGTTGTGGGTCATGGGGGTGGATGTGGACTGGAACCTGTTGTATAAACAGGTAAGGCCTCAAAGGGTATCCCTGCCTACCTATCCGTTTTCCAAATCACGTTGCTGGTTGCCGGACACTGTTGAAACTGAATTTAAAGGAACCTTGCAGAAGGGCGGAACAGCAGCGCTTCATCCTGTTGTTGACAGCAATATTTCTACCCTGGAAGAACAGTGCTTTAATAAGATATTAACAGGAACAGAATTTTATTTGAGAGACCATGTTTTAGGTGAAAAGGCTGTTTTACCCGGAACGGTTTACATTGAAATGGCAAGAGCTGCAGGAACACTGGCTCGCAGGAACGTTAGTGTAAGGGGGATCAGCAATATAATATGGGCAAAACCCATTACCTTCACTAAAGAGCCTGTAGAAGTATGCATAAGTTTGCGCCCAAATGCCGGAAACGTAAGCTTTGAGATCAGTACGGCAGGGGAGGATTCACAGAGATTGATTCACAGCCAGGGCAGCATTCTATATGAAAATGATACTGAAGATGTCGGGTCAGTTGAGAATATTGATATAAATTCCATAAAAAGCAGGTGCCATTCTTTAAAAAATGAAGAACAGCTTTACTCTGAATTTTATGCAATGGGATTTAAGTACGGGACAAGCTTCCGGGTCATCCGGGAAGTCCGGGGGAACGGCGGCGAAGCAATCGCATTTCTTGAATTACCTTCCGAATTGGAAGATGAAGTGAGCCAATATGTACTTCATCCGTCGCTTATGGATGGGGCCTTGCAGACCCTTTCAGGCTTGCTGACTTCATACGATGGGAACCCGGAACAGATGTATTTGCCATTTTCTATAGGGAGCATAGAGATTTTTCGGCCTTTGACGTCCAGATGCTATGCATATGCAGTACCGGCAAACACAGGAAATGCGGATGGCAATGGTATAAAAAAATATGATATACTGCTTGCGGATGAGACAGGACTGGGGTTGGTGAAAATAAAGGATTACTCCTTGAAAGCTGCAGCTTCCGGAAAAGTTAGCCTCATTTCAGGCGGAATGCAGGCATCTACCGTAAGCAAATATCTTGTTCCAGTATGGGAGAAGGCTGAGAATGTACTCAGATTAGACAGTGGGAAAGCGCGGGGAAAAGTGGTAGTATTCGACACTGGTGAAACCTTCGTCGAGGCATTCAAAGATAAAACCGGAAAGGTCTGGGATGGGGTGGTCCTTGTTAAACCGGGATCCGAATTTGTTAAGCGGAACAGGGATTTTTACGAGATTGACCCGTCGGACAAAGATCATTACCTAAATTTACTGGAAGAAATGAAGAAGGATGGAGATATCCCGCTTTATTACGTCCACATGTGGTCCGAGGACAGCTTCTGTAACCGGAAGGAGGCTTTGGACCTTCAGCTGGCAAAAGGAGTCTATTCACTTTTGTATCTGTCGCAAGCGTTGATGGCGCAAAAGCTAAAGAACAATATAAAGGTGCTGTATGTATCTACAAGCGGCAGAAGTGAGATTAAGCCACTGAATAACGCAGTAGGGGGATTTGCAAAATCAATCGGCGCAGAAAATCCCAATATGGTTTTCAAGACACTTGAAATACGGTCATCCCATCTGGATAAGCCATCAGACTTTTTAATACAGTCAGTAGGATATGTGTCAGATGAACTGTCGGATGATGATAATGCGGTAATGGAGGTCCTTTATGACAACGGAATACGCAATAAAAAGCATCTGAAAGATTATTCCACTGATAGAACGGTGACATCCGAATCCTTCAAAGACGGTGGGGTATACCTGATCACAGGAGGAGCAGGTGGTTTGGGTTTAGCCTTTGCCAGATATATTTCGGAAAAGGTGAAGGCCCGCATCATCCTTGCAGGACGTTCCAGCCTGGGCAGGGACAGGATAAGTGAAATAGAGGAGCTTGCTGGTAAAGGGTCTGAGATTACGTATATGAGAGCTGATGTTACAAGTCCTTCGGATGTTGAAAAGCTTATTTCTCAGATTAAATCAAGCTATGGGGAATTAAACGGAGTTATTCATTGCGCAGGTGTACTCAGGGATTCCTTTGCCATAAAGAAAACCAGGGAAGAGATGGATATGGTGTTGGCTCCGAAAATATTCGGGACAGTTTATCTGGATGAGGCTACAAAAGGCGAGAAGCTTGATTTCTTCATACTCTTTTCATCCATTACGTCTGTCATGGGGAATATTGGACAATGTGACTATGCCTACGCCAACGGATTTATGGACAGCTATGCGCAATGGCGTTCAATGAATGGGCGTCAGGGAAAGAGTATTTCCTTCAACTGGCCTCTTTGGGAGGAAGGCGGCATGACGGTTTCAAATGAGGTTGTTGAACTCATGAGAAAAACCGCAGGACTTGCCGTTCTTAAAAATGCAGCAGGATTTGAGGCATTCCGAACTGGAATGGGGTCTGAAGTAAACCAGTTTATGGTTATTGAAGCTTTAGATAAAGGAAGCAATGTCGTTGCTGTAAAAGAGAGCCCTATAAAAGAGAACCCCGTAAAAGCTGTAAATACAGAAAGACCATTGTCTGAAGGTAATGGCGCATCTCAATTGCAGTCTGAAAATAATGGCGCATCCCAATTGCGCGAAAGGGCGGAGCTCCACCTTAAAAAGGTAATCTCAAAGGTGATGAGGATTCCAGTGGATAAAATAAGATCCGAAGAACCTTTTGAGCTGTACGGTCTGGATTCCATAGGGATTATGGGCCTGACAGG
>JAUZPS010000317.1 GCA_030705945.1 Bacillota bacterium | reverse complement strand
GCTTTTTTCTGCCATACTAGCAGGAGTGATAGTTTTTGCGGCGGTATTTTTGGTGTTGATGTCAAGCTCAGAGGTTCTAGGAGTGTTTAACGGAAACGATGAAATTCCTATATACTCAGTTGAACGGCAGGACAAAGTTGTTTCAATAACCTTTGACTGCGCATGAGGAGCAGGTAGATAAAGATACCTGAAAAAGCTGTGAGAAAATTTACTTTTCCCCACAGCCGATACATTTACTTGATTCAACTTATTTATTCAACTGGAGTAGTCAAGGTGTGAACATCATATTTGAAATTGAATCATCCTCTCCGATGAATTCTCCGCCAACCACATATAATCTGTTATCAACAGAAACTGCTGCTGTGTCAGCTTTAATACATGGTATTTGCTCTTCTTTTCTCCAAGTATCTGTTGCTGGATCATATGATTCCATGGTTTTTAGCCTTGCATCCACTTCAAATGATTGTGTGCCTCCCACCACATATATTCTTCCATTTAAGACTCCTGAACCAGGCATAAACCTGTTTGTGGGCATTGGTGTTTTAGTAGTCCATTTGTCATTTTCAGTATCATATTCCTCAACAGTATATAATATGTTTTCATAATGAGTACCATTACAACCGCCTATAACATAAATTTTACTCCCTACCGCCTCCATGGCAAAACACTCACGAGCGGTTGGCATTGGAGACTTTGTTGTCCACATTCCGGTAACAGGATCAAATGCTTCAACCGCGCTGCTGTATTTTGAATTGCTGTCATAACCTCCAATAGCATACAGTACACCATTTATAACCGCAACCCCCAAACAATATCTTGCCGTAGGCATCGGAGTTTTTGCTGTCCATTTGTCAGTTACGGGGTCATATTCTTCTACAGTATTTACAGGTTTTAAAACACTATATCCTCCAACAGCATATATCTTACCGTATACAGTACCAGCGGCCAACCCTGCTCTGGCTGTGAGCATAGGCGCTTTTTCCACCCATATGTCAGAATCAGCATCATAAACCTCCAAGCGATTGGTAATATGCATATATGAAAGTTCTCCGCCCATTGAATATATTTTTTTGCCCAAAGCAGAAGCCGCGAGGTTAAAACTCACCTGTATCATAGGGGTTTTTTGCGTCCAATAATTGCTTTCATTTAAATCTTTAGCGATACTTTTGAAATTTTTCATTAATTCTCTCATTGCGCTTTCCTCCATTTCATAATCTCGTGTATTTCTCATTCAATTATCTTTTTGTTAATTCCCTTTTCTTCAAAGATTTTCATAATCTCTTGCAGCCTATTCTGAGAAGGTAACTTGAATTTCTGTTCGTCAAAATCCTTTCCCATTGCCAGATAGTAATGCGCTGTATTCGGGTTATAAGGAAGCAGTTCAATTTCCTTTAAACCAAGTGACAACATTATTTCAGATATCCTTTGAATATTATCAATATCGTCGGTAAACCCTTCAATCATCGGAGTCCTTATGATAATCTTATCTTGACCATTGCTGGCAATGTAGTTAAGGTTTCGCCTTATTAAATTTAAATCTGCGCCTGTCATAGTAAAGCATTTATCGACATCTGTTTGCTTTAAACCAAAAAGCCAGCAGTCAACATAATAAATCAGTTCCTTAAAATATTCTGGATTTACTGCTCCAGAGGTTTCAACTGCAGTATGTACACCCATTTCTTTGCATAGTCTTAACAATTCTCTAGCATCGGAATACTGTAGCATAGGCTCCCCTCCCGTTAGAGTAAGCCCTCCGATATTTTTCAAAAGCTTCAGTTCCATTTTGATTTTTTCAAAAATCTCTTCAGGGGTACTTTCGCGCAAGTTATATGCCAAAGCTCCGTGGCTGCAATTAAGTACACATTCACCGCGCCTTACACATGCGCTTCTGTTGAAAATATTTTTACCTTGATTGTTCACAAAACAGCATTGCTGGCAAACAGTTCTGCACCTGCCGCAGTTTACGCAGTATTCCCTGAAATAAAGCACAGGCGCTTCCATTGGCTGAGAATGAGGAGAATGACACCATACACAGTTCAATGGACAGCCCTGTAAAAAAAGAACAACCCTTTTGCCAGGGCCGTCTTTATTTGAGCTCCATACTATATCAAAATATTTCATGTTTATAAATCCTTATATTATTTGGTAACCCTGCTCAGATAAGTTAATTGTTGCTCTCTCGGAATTGTTATAAACGGCGCATTAAAACCTCCGACTCTTACTGCCATATGCGCATATGGGCGCAAAGCTTCTGAAGAAACAGTATTGTTTCTTACTTCTTCACATATCTCAAACACTTTATTCAATTCATCCGAGTTTGCAAAAGTTATAGTCATAATGCTTCCATTATCCTCGATAAACTCTTTTACAATGTTTTCATAATATGTTTCATCATATTCACCATCAGTGTCATCAATACAAAAGTCAATAGCCGCGCCTGCAGGGAATCTCTCCAGCTCAAGGTCTTTCAAGGAAGCGATGGCATTCCCTATCCCGTTTTTCATAGTACCTGTCACAGGCGAGAAATTTGCCGCAATTGGTTCGCCTCTGCCTCTGCCGTCGGCAGAAGCTCCTACGCTCTTGCCATTAAATGTATACTGTCCGAAGGTGCCACAACCCATATTGAATATCATATTAAAATCCTGTCCATATTTTTCATGCATTGATACCCCTTCATAATGGCAGATTGTACGATTGTTTTTAATCTTTTCAAAATCCTCGTCGGCCTTTATTATAAATGTTTTATCACCAAGTTTCTTTGCTTCAAGTCCTGCCTCATGCAAAAAGTTTAATAGCTGTTTCATTATTGAGTCAACATCATTGACATTGTTTCCGAATTTATTATTGTCAAGCCAGAATGTATTTTTCATTTCTTCATAGCCACTGAAATTATTTTTAAGAGCATCTACTACCTCTGGAAGCGTATATTTCTTTTGATCGAAAACATATTTCTTTATATTGGCAAGGGCATTTGCGCAGTTAGGAAGCGCAGAAGCAAGAAGCCCGGAAATATGATATTGCGATCCACCCCAAGTCTTATCCATTCCTTTTTCAAGGCAGCCGCCAAGAAGTGAAGACAAAAACGGAGTGGGATTTACAGAACCTTCTACACTATAGAATGAATATGCCTGCAGGGCTGTTTTATCGACAAAGAACTGAATGTGAGCCCGCGCATTTTCCAGAAGCTCATCAACATTCTTTATTTCTTCTGCGTTTTTAGTTACATAACTGGTTTTTGTTCCCCTTAACAAGCTTGGGTCGGTGGAAAAAGTACAACCCGAATTCAAACTGCATTCTAATATTGTGAGAAAGTTTATGCTTCCAAAAACCCAGTCGCACTTTGCATTCAGTATAGGCTCCCAGCATCCATCAACGCCATAGTCACGGCAGTCTTCAATGGGTATTCCATTTTTACTCAGACCATCAATTATTATGTCATCGTTCAGCACGACAGGCATACCATTTCTACCCTTTCTAAGGGATTTTACCGTTTCATTTATTATTTCTGACGAACTGTTTTTATTTAACCTTATGTTTATTATAGGAGTAGGAAGCCCTAAATTGGCAGATGCCCTCAGAATTAAAGCTGTGCTGAGATTTGAAGCGTCTTTTCCGTCTTTTGTAAAGCCACCCAGCGCAATATTTTGAAGAAAATTGTTTGCAGATGCTATCTGATCAAGGAATACAGGGCTATCTCCAAATACTCCTCCGAATGATGAGTGATCCTGTTTCAGGAAGTACGCCGGGTTTGAATTCATCCTTTCAGCGCACTTTATAAGCAGGCACTCGTAAAGTTCTTGGGCTTCACCTTCTGTAATTTTTCCATCACTCATATCCTTTTGGAGATATGGATCAAGTGTCTGATCAAGCCTTCCTAAAGATATGTAATCTAAGGTGCTGTGCAATGCAAGATGTACAAAATACACACTCTGTATAGCCTCATAGAATGTTTCAGCAGGATTTGCAGGAACCTTTCTGCATATCCTTGCAATCTCTCTCAATTCTGATTGCCTTTTAGTATCCGTTTCATTATCAGCATTTTCATCCGCTATGTCTGCAAAAGCCTCGGCATATCTTACAAGGGCCTGGCAGCAAATGATAACCGAATTGTAAAATTCCAGCTTTTTATTTTTTCTGAAAACATTCTTTGTGCTGCTATTTTCCGTATCATTAATTTTATCTTCACAATACTGGATTATCCCATTGATTCCCTTCTCCAGCACTTTTTTATGATCTGGTATATTATGTCCGAATGTTGATTGCATATCTCTATTTGCCATAGAAATAAGCCTTCTTTCTTCGGCTGTTAGATACTGTGGATAGACCTTTCCGAATCCCACAGAACCCATGGGAATATTGCCTACTACAAGTTCATTATCTTTTATCTGATAAGTATTTGTGGTTTTCGAATTTTCTTTAGAAACCATTGCCTCAAGCATTATTCTAAAGCTGATAGCGCGTCTTTCGATAACTGAAAGTTCTTCATTACCTACAGGAGGAAACATACTATCTTTAAACCATTCACCGGACCTATCTGAAAAGGATTTATTCAAAAGCTCGTTTAAAAGTTTTTGTACACGCGCCGTAGAGCCTCTAAGTGGCGCTGTCATATTTACTTCCAAAGTTTGACCCATATTAATCCTCCTTTTGGTTAAAATATTATTGTCCGACCCTTATTAGCAAATTCATCTGAAGTATATTTAACGCCACTGATTTTCATTCCATTGTTATCAAGAAGTGAAATTATTCCACCTGAGCTTGGAAGAGCAAATGCGCTTCCAGTTACCGGTACAGCCTTAAAGTCCCCTGCGCCAATATTTCCACTCAATGAAAGTTTATTCTTGTTGCTGTCAGCAAGAGTCCATCCTGTCAAATCAATTGTCCCTGAAGTAGTATTGAGAATACTTATGCTTTGAGTTCCAGAAACGGGATTAAGCAGCCCTGCAACAATTACAACAGCATCTTCGTCTGACTGTCTAAACTGGCTGATAGGATCGCCTGACATGTCATCAGTATGGAAGCTCTGTGACTGAAAAGCAAAGAACATTGCAATCCATTTATCCTTTGATGGAAAATTTATAAACATTCCTCCATCCTGCCATACTCCATTATCATCCATCCATTTACCTGAATTCCCCTGATTCATATGTATATCATGAATTCCGCCACCGGGCTTGAATCCGAAATACTGGTCTGGTTTATTTTCAGGTCCCCAGCTCTGACCAAAAGCATAAATTTGAGCATCCTTTGTAGAGATAGCAGTATTTACGTATTTCTGAATACTATCAAGTAATTCATTGTCTGAGCTTGATATGTGATGCGCCAACTTCATATCACGATAGTCAAACAAGTTGCCTCTGATATAATCCAATCCACCACTCTGCGGCGAGCTTTGGATAGAGGTAAAGCCATCATCCAGTTTTGAAAGCGTATCTGTAATTGGATGTTTAAAATCATCAAAGATAATATAGCGTAACTCAGGAGGGAAAGTCTGAGATCTTACATTTACAGCAATCCTATAGCGCTTTTCGTCATCTACAGTTTGAATTTCCAGATGTGTTGAATCACTTGCAACCATTGATGAAATGGGATTTGACTTTAATACTCCATAACCCTTCAGCGACATACAAATACTCTCCTTTATACCAATATTTATACATATAAAATATTAACATAGTAGTTAATATAAGTAAATAATATTTTTTATTGGCATCTTCAATCCAATCGCTGAAGTAAATCTTAAGTATATAAGTTGCAATAAACATTTTACATCCATTTTTTATATTGCAAAATATACCTTGATTCATAAGTTGCGAAAAGTTAAGCTTTGATAGTAAAATTCATACGTATTAACCGCATAAAATGAT
>JAUZPS010000316.1 GCA_030705945.1 Bacillota bacterium | reverse complement strand
ATTGTTCTTGCAGCGGTTTTGATAAGGATACATATGAAAACCGACAATAAGTTTTTAAAGACAGCGCTTACGATTATATTGGGGGGAGCGTTTGGAAATTTCATTGACAGACTATTCCGAGGAAGTGTTGTGGATTTCTTACAGTTTTACTTTGGTTCATATCAATTTCCTATATTCAATTTAGCTGATTCATTTATTGTTATTGGAACAATTCTGTTGATGTTTTATATGTTGTTTATTCAGAAAGAAAATGAAAATAGAAAAAAAGAGATTGAGGAGTCCTGATGGAAGAGATAAAGATTATAGCAGATATGTCTGATACAAGAATTGACTCATGGATAAGCGAAAAGCTGTCTAATTATTCAAGAACATATATAAAGAAGCTCATTGATAATGATGCTGTTCAGGTAAACGGAAAAAATATAAAATCCAACTACAAGTTAAAATTAGACGATGAGGTTATCATAAGAATTCCTGACCCGGTAAAGCTTGATGTTGAGGCGGAGAAGATTGATATTGAAGTATTGTATGAAGATAACGATATTTTAGTAATTAATAAGCCTAAAGGAATGGTTGTTCATCCGGCTGCAGGCAATTATTCAGGAACTTTGGTAAATGCGCTGATGGATTATTGCGGGGATGACTTATCGGATATTAATGGAGTTATAAGACCGGGGATTGTTCATAGGATTGACAAGGATACATCGGGGCTACTGGTTGTAGCAAAAAATAATGTGGCTCATGACAGACTCACAGAGATGTTAAAAACTCATGATATTAAAAGGGTATATGCCGCTTTGGTTGATGGCGTTATAAGGGAGGATTCGGGTAAGATTGATGCTCCTATAGGAAGACATCCTGTAGACAGGAAAAAGATGGCGGTCAATATTAAGACGGGAAGACGTTCAATAACTCACTTCAAAGTACTAGAACGCTTCAGCGAGAATACATTTATTGAGGTAAGACTTGAAACAGGAAGAACCCATCAGATAAGGGTCCATATGTCGTACATAGGCTTTCCTATAGTTGGAGATGAAGTTTATGGCAGAAGGAAAAAGAATTATGATACGGGCGGACAAACGCTCCATGCTAAAATTCTTGAATTTGAGCATCCTATAAGCGGAGAACATATGAGGTTTGAAGTAGATCTGCCTGATTATTTCAAGAGGGTTTTAGAAGAGGTCCGCGGCTTATGAGGGCATATAATCGTAAAAAAATATTAGTGGACATAAATTTTTTTAAACTATAGACAATGATAATATGTTGTGATATTATAAATTGAAATTAATATTGCACCTTTAAAAAGTCCAGAGAGGCTGAAAGGTAAATTATACAAGCATATTCGAATTTATATGGCTTCTTACCTTTTGGTAGGAAGCTTTTAATTAATAATTATACATTATTTATATAGTAGTTATATAATAGTATATAGATAAAAAGCAATTAATCTTTTACATTTGCCTATCACAAAATAACGTTAAAGCGTTCGTTATTTTGCTCCGTCAAATGTAAGATTAATAGTGCTTTTTATATAGATATCGAACTTATAAATAACTTTATAGTTCCGGATCTATCAATCCTTTGGTTTACGGAGGGCATAAAAATGGTGAGTAAAGCAGAAATAATGGATGAAAGCAGCATAAGCAGAGCCATAATAAGAATTGCGCACGAGATTGTTGAAAAAAACAAAGGTGTTGAGGATATTGCCCTCATTGGTATACAAAGAAGGGGAGTACCCTTGGCAAAAAGAATTGCAAGAACAATTAAGGAAATAGAAGGAATTAGTATTCCGGTTGGTATTCTGGATATCACATTTTACAGGGATGATTTAAGTATGTTGGCTGAGCATCCTTTGGTAAATGGAACCCAAATCGGTTTTTCAGTAAATGATAAAAGAATAATTCTTATTGATGATGTAATTTATACAGGCAGGACTGCCAGAGCTGCCATTGACGCGGTAATGGATATTGGAAGGCCGAAGGCCATACAGCTTGCCATACTTATTGACAGAGGTCATAGAGAACTTCCAATAAGAGCGGATTACATAGGAAAAAATGTTCCTACTGCCAAAAGCGAAGTTATCCATGTAAAACTTGAAGAGATTGATAATGAAAACAATGTTGTTATAAGTGATCTAGAGAAAACTATTGCTCATTAGACTATATATTTTGCAATATAAAATGATCACTGGTATTTATTAATGAAAGGGAAAGTTGTAAAAATGCAAAAAAGATTGGACAAATTCATCAAAAAGTTTATAGAATCGGGAGATTTACATAGGTTGTCCTTATCTATTTGTATTTTTGGTTTATTGTCTCTAATTAATATAAGAATTCTATAATAGTAAGGGTATTTGCCCTTACTATTTTTTTAAAGGTTTTAATTTTAGAAAACGGAGGGTAGACTATGATTTTAAAATCCAAAGACCTTCTTGGGCTAAAGGATATGTCAGCAGAGGAAATTGAACACATACTTGAGACGGCGAAGACCATGAAGCTTATTCTAACAACAAAAAACAAAAAAACTCCGCATTTGCAAGGCAAGTCGATCATTACACTTTTTTATGAAAACAGCACAAGGACCAGATTATCTTTCGAATTAGCTTCAAAGTATATGAGCGCAAGCGCAGCCAATGTATCTGCGTCGAGCAGCAGTGTTTCTAAGGGAGAGACTTTGATAGACACAGCAAAAACAATCGATATGATGGGTACCGATGTGATTATATTAAGGCACCCCATGTCAGGCGCTCCTCATTTGATAGCAAAAAATGTTGAAGCATCTGTTATTAACGCCGGTGACGGTATGAATGAACACCCTACACAAGCGCTTCTTGATATGTTTACTGTATATGAAAAAAGAGGAAGCCTTAAGGGACTTAAAGTAGCAATTATAGGAGATATACTTCACAGCAGGGTCGCAAGAAGTAATATATGGGGGATGGTAAAGCTCGGAGCTGAAGTTTCTGTTGCCGGTCCATCAACCTTAATGCCGATAGGAATTGAAAAGACAGGCGTAAAAGTTTACAGCACAATACAGGAGGCCCTCATTGACGCTGATGTTGTTATGGGTCTTAGAATACAGCTTGAAAGACAGAAGAAAGCTTTATTCCCTACACCAAGAGAATATTCCAAATTTTTTGGATTGGATGAAAAAAGATTGAAGTTTGCAAAAAAAGACGCGCTGGTAATGCATCCAGGACCCGTTAACAGAGGTCTGGAGCTTTCAACTTATGTTGTTGACGGAAACCAGTCCTGCATCAACGAACAGGTTACTAACGGAGTTGCTGTAAGAATGGCGGTCTTATACCTTTTGACAACAAGGAGGAATAGCAGTGAAAACATTAATTAAGGGCGGGCGTATCATAGACCCCAAATCTGGAAGAAATGGCGTGTTTGACATAATAATTGATAAGGGTAAGATTGTTGAAATAGGCAATGATCTTGAATTTACTATTGGCGATGTGATTGATGTTACAGGTAAATATGTAATCCCCGGACTTGTTGATGCTCACTGCCACTTAAGGGAGCCAGGTTTTGAATACAAGGAAGATATTGAAACAGGAACTCAGAGCGCGGCTGTGGGAGGGTTTACATCCATTGCGTGCATGCCTAATACAAACCCGGTGGCTGACAGTGAGTCAGTTATAAAGTATATAATAAATAAAGCAAAACAGGATGGTTCAATAAATGTTTATCCTATCGGCGCAATATCAAAAGGACAAGCAGGCGAAGAGTTGTCTGAGATAGGCGAACTGAAATTTGCCGGAGCTGTGGCGATTTCAGATGATGGAAAGCCGGTAAAGAAAGCTTCCCTCATGAAAAAGGCTCTCCAATACGCATCGATGTTTGATATTACAGTAATATCCCATTGCGAGGATTTAGATCTTGCGGAAGAAGGGGTAATGAATGAAGGCTATCAGTCAACTGTTATGGGACTTAAGGGAATTCCTTCAGCCTCAGAAGAAGTCATGGTGGCAAGGGATTTGATACTGGCTGAATACACTAATACGCCAATTCATATAGCCCATGTCAGCACTGAGTTATCTGTTGATCTCATACGAAACGCAAAAAAACGCGGTGTGAAGGTAACGGCAGAAACATGCCCACATTACTTTACTCTTACAGAAGAAGCCTGCAAAGACTTTAACACCTTTGCAAAGGTTAATCCACCCCTTCGTACCGACAAGGATGTCAGCGCCATTATTGAAGGCCTCAGAGATGGAACAATAGATATAATCGCGACAGATCACGCTCCGCATCATATTGATGAAAAAAATGTGGAATTTGGTATTGCGGCAAACGGTATTGTCGGTTTTGAAACAGCATTGCCTTTAACAATCACTTATCTATTGAAGACTAATGTTCTTACTTTGGAGCAGATTGTTGAAAAGATGTGCGTTAATCCATCAAGAATACTTGGATTGAACAAAGGGTCCCTTGAGGTTGGAAAGACTGCGGACATAACAATAATTGATATAGATGAAGAAGTTGTAGTTGATGTGTCCAAATTTAAATCAAAGAGTAAGAATTCGCCTTTTGACGGTTACAAGCTCAATGGAGCTGTCTATTATACAATAGTAAATGGAAAATTTTTAGTAAGGGAAAAGGTGCTATTATAATTAAATTTACTATGCGCCTTACAAGTTATAAATAGTTTATTTTTTTTTAGGGAGTGATTTTTAGTTATGTTTATTGATTTGCTTATTGACGCAATTAAAGAAAAAGATAATCCGACCGTAGTAGGATTGGATCCAAAATTGGATTATATTCCTCAATTTATTAAAGAGAAGTCCTTCAAAGAATATGGAACAAATTTAAAAGGAGCCGCTGAGGCTATATTAACCTTTAACAAGGGTTTGATTGACGCAATTTATGATATTGCGCCGGCGGTAAAGCCACAGCTTGCATACTATGAAATGTATGGACTTGAAGGGCTGGAAGCATTTCACAAGACGGTTAAATACGCTAAGGAAAAAGGGCTGGTTGTTATTGCAGATGGAAAGCGCAACGATATAGGTTCCACCGCTGAAAGCTATTCAGCAGGTTTTTTGGGTGAAATTAAAATTACAGAAGATATATCACAGCCAGTTTTTGATGTTGACGCTCTGACTGTAAATCCATATCTGGGTTCAGATGGCATAAAACCTTTTATAGAAGATTGCAAAAAGTACAAAAAAGGAATATTTGTCCTTGTAAAGACTTCGAACAAGTCCTCCGGACAACTTCAAGACTTGTTAACCCATCAGGGAACAAGCATTTATGAAGTTGTGGCGGATCTGGTTGAAGAATGGGGCAAATGCCTTAGAGGAAAATATGGATATAGTAGTGTTGGCGCAGTAGTAGGCGCGACTTATCCAAATCAGGCAAAAATACTTAGAAAAGCCATGAAGCATGCGTATATTCTTGTGCCCGGCTACGGCGCCCAAGGGGGAACAGCGAGGGATGTGGCTCATTCATTTGATGGGGAAGGCCTTGGAGCAATTGTTAACGCATCAAGAAGCATTATGTGCGCTTACCAGTCAGAGGATTGGAAAAACTCTTATGATGAAAAGCAATACGCTGACGCTGCAAGGGCTGAAGCCATAAGAATGAGAAATGATATAAACAGTGTAATAAAAGTATAAAGACTAATAATGATTTTGATATAGATTAATAAAGATTTTAATATATGCGGATACGTAAAATAATTAATATATATATGAGGTGGTAAAATGAAGGCAATACTTGCTTTGGAGGATGGCACAATTTTTACAGGTAAGAGCTTTGGAGTAGAAGGTGAGGTAATCGGCGAGATAGTTTTTAATACTGGAATGACCGGTTATCAGGAGGTTTTGACTGATCCGTCATACTGCGGACAGATCGTGACCATGACTTACCCT
>JAUZPS010000315.1 GCA_030705945.1 Bacillota bacterium | reverse complement strand
CCAGCGAAAATATTGGAAAAGAAGATATAAATAAATCAAAAAGCAAGTAACAAGATAAAATAAATTGAACGGCTATAGCGTTAAATTTTTACACGCTTATAGCCGTTCTTTCTCTTATGATACCTAACTGTAAAGTTTTATATAAGTTCGCTTAAAGGTCTCTCTTCCCCTCATTGCTCGCCCAAGCAGCCATAATAAATACTATTTAGGCTGAATTTATTTTGTTACTACCGTATTAAACTTTGAAGCTATCTTTATTACATCACTCATATTAATAGCTCCGTCATTATTCAAGTCACATTTTCTGTCATAATTGCTATCCGAAGTTGTAGTATTAAAATGAGCGGCTATCAAGATAACATCAGCCATATTAATGACTCCATCTCCATTGACATCTTCTGATCCGGGGCCAACGTTAGTATTCGTTGTACTAGTTGGTGTTGGAGTATTAGTTGGTTTTTGCGTATTAGTCGGAGTATTAGTTGGCGTATTTGATGGAACCGGCGTATTAGGTTGCGCTTGGTCTGGTTTATAATTAATTATAGCTTGTTTTAATGCATCACTTACTGTAGAATTTGAATTATCGGCATCAGTGAAAGTCCATTTGAAGTCTCCACCGTTCACTCTTCCAGCATAAGTAGTTACTTTGCTTTGAACAGCGCTAGGATCGTCTGGCTTATAACTATACATTGTTGAACTTGTATCGAAGTTGTTGTATGTATTTGAGCCGCTTACTGTCTTATAAGAACTTGGAACTGCTTCGTTTCTGGACGTTGCTAAGTAAGCGTCGAATTGAGTAGCATTCTGGTTCGAATAAACAAGACCCGAAGCGCCTGAAACGATATTGTTAAACGCCTTAATCATACCACCAGGCTCACTGGAGAAAGTAGCGTTTGCAGCGCCATTAGCAATATCTGTACCCTGCATTGAAATCATCATTGGATGTTTACAATTTTTAAAGTTGTTAGCTTCGACGAAAGCTGAACCTCCGGTTGTATTACCAACTCCATATTTGGAATTGCCATCAAAATAGTTATTGTATATATGTACTGTACCAACTCTTATACGAGGATGCCTTGAATCTGAATGGTCAAACCAGTTATGATGGTAGGTAACATGGAATTCCTGTGAATCACTCATACCGCAAAGGGAAACTTTACCTGAATCCCAAAAGTGATTATATGAAACTGTTATATAGTCAGAGAATCCTTTTACATCACAAGATCCGTCACCTTTTACCTGATCGGCGTCACTTCCGGGCGCTCCATAAAATATATCATTATTGTGAACCCAAATATTCTGATTATCTGTGTCGAGTGAAATTGCATCATCCGGGAATAGCATAACCCCAAGGTTTCTGATTTCAACATTATGAGCGCTTCTTATAAGAAGTCCCCACTGGTAAACAGTAGCGTCCTCTCCAACACCCTCTATGGTAACATTATAACAGCCTTTTATCTGTAAATATCCACTGCTGTTAAGCCCTGAAATATCGGCGCCCTTCACCTGACCTATCAGACGAAAGATAAATGGTGTTTTGTCGTAACCCTTTTGCTTAGCTGCCATGATATTAACAATTCCTGTACAAGCAGTTTTAGTACCGCTGCTGCTTGTAACAACATTGGCTGTTATTGTATTTGCAGTAGATGATGTAACATAAAGGATTGTGGCATTACTTGGAGTTGTTCCGTCATTGTTGTATCCGCCTGAACCTGTGCCCATAGGTGATTGTGAAGAAAATGCAAAACCTTCTCTTGTATGCGCATTTACTGTAAGAGCCTGTGTTGCCGCCGCTGATGAAGCATCTTCGGAGCCGTTTATCACAGGAACAACTTTAACCATATATTTTCCAGCCGCTAAGCCTAACACATCTGCTCTGTAATGAGATGAATATTTTCTAACCAAGGGCCCGTCAATTTTTGTATATTGAGAATCTGCCGCGCTAGAAGACTTGCAATACACATTGTATCCTGAAGCGCCTGAGACAGGGCTCCATTCAACATATGCTGATTCCAGCCAACCTCCACTTTTGGTTATTGATACTGTAGTAGCCGCATATGCCGTAGTATTACTGTTGTTTACACCAGTATTATAAGCCGGCAGCATTAATAATGATGCTACACATATAGATGCTAGCGCCTTTTTTACACCCATCTTGATTTTTTCTGTTCTTTTTGATACTTTTATCATCTTTTTACCTCCTAATAAAATTCGTAGAACTACCTTTTCTGACCCAAACTCTCTTTTATACTTGTTATATCAAAATCAATTAATCTTTTAATTTTATCTTTCGCAAAGCACCGTTAATCCGATTGTTATTTTGCTCTACTTTATGTAAGATTAATAATTTTTAATATAGATTAATATCATATAATTTAATAATAAATGATGCATAAATAAAGTAAACAGACAAAATTTAATTAACATAAGTCAAAAATTAATGTACGAGGATTTCGCTCGAAACGAGCATAGTTTATATGACATAAATCGCCAATATCAGGATCAAGAAAAAGTTTTCTTTTCATAAAAATTCCCCTATGAAAAAATAGTACAAAATATCTATGCTTTAATTATATACCATTTTATATTATCAGTATATACTTTAAGCTTCAGCGATACCAATACTCATCAATTTAATTTAAATCGAACATAGATACCCGGATGTATAATTAGTTTTATATTTAGTACATTTATTATGAATAATTGTCTCAATTAATTCCATACTCTTCTAGTCAAAATAAGACGATTTATGTCATTGTATTTTGGCTAACTTTTCTTGAACCATTAGCCTACTAATTGAATAAAAATATAATGTATATAATTAATACCAACTTATTCTACACCGAGATCATTATTATCTTACATTTAGTAGAGCAAAATGGCGAACGGTTTTAGCAGTATTTTGCGATAGATACGGACGTTTCAAAAAATTGAACACTATTTTCGGTAACATTAGCAACCAGATAGGTGAGTACTGAAAATTGAAAATCGGAGTCTGAACTACCAACAAGAGGACCGGCCTCACCGAGGCTTACATTTAAGCAAGTATAATAATTATTACTGAAAAAGCCAAAGCGTAAACCCTCTTTAACATTTTCAACTCAACTTTCCCACATAATTAATATTCTTACAGCCATATTCTCTCAAACATATACTATAAAATTAACGAACAATTCTTGTAAATTATGATTGACGCGTTTCTAAAAGTCATTATATAATAGTTTTCATAAGATAAATATTTTCGTATTAAAATCAACAATTTTTTTAAATTCATCAACACAAAATACCGTAAAACTCTTTGTTACTTTGCTCTGCTAAATGCGGAGATCATAATGATTTTAATATAATGCTGCTCATTATTTTTTTGGGGGGAAAATGTATGATCAAAAAACTATCGTGTACTGTATTACTTCTGATGGCGTTATCAGCCTTTAGTGTTACCTGCAATGCTTTTTTGCTTCAAAAGAAGGTCTTTTCAGGCTCTGGTGCTTCCCTTTCATGGTCATTAAATGAAAGTAATCCGGATAATGCATATTCCCTTGTAGACAACGATATGTATGTTATACATATTGACAATAAAGGGGACCAGGAAGCTGATGTAAAGGTAAGTCATAGAGAATTTTCCATTTACAAAGGTATAACTTATAATATTGTGTTTAAATTAACTGCCACAAAAGACTGTAAACTTAATGCTAAAATCAGTGAATATACCGATCCATATACTGAAGCATGGAGCAGTTTGACTCCATACTCGATAAAAGCGAATGAGACGCTATCTGTCAATGAAAAGTTTACTTCTCCTAAAGATATTAATAACGCAGATCTCTCCTTTGAATTTGGCGGCGCGCTTGCGGGTGAGACTCCTTATGATGTTAAGATTATATCTGTCACCCTTGCCGGCAATAATCCAGCTACTCCAACTCCTGCCCCAATACGGAATATCTGTGTAAATCAGCTTGGATATTTCCAATATGGACCAAAAAAAGCAAGCATACAACTGGATACAGAGACCATTAGTCCCTTAAACTGGGATCTTAAAAATAGCGCTGGTATTGTTGTTGCAACTGGTAAAACAGTTCCTATGGGATATGATCATTCATCAGGAGAGAATGTACACATTATAGACTTTTCCAGTTATAATAAATGCGGCATAGATTATCAGCTAACTGTAGGAGATGCGGTAAGTTACAATTTTAACATTGCAAATGATTTATATTCTAAAATGAAATATGATGCGCTAAAATATTTTTATCATGCAAGAAGCGGAATAAAAATTGAGCTTCCCTATTGTGTTGAAAGCAAATGGTCACGTCCTGCAGGGCATCCGAATGATATTGCGGCTTTAAAAGACAGCGTCACCTATACGGGGCCTGAAACCCTTGATTGTTCAGGCGGATGGTATGATGGCGCGGACCATAATAAATACCTTGTAAACGGAGGTCTCTCATTATGGCTGCTACAAAATCAATATGAACATTCAAAAAATAAAGGTACTGATAATATCTTTTTCAATCAGCTTAATATTCCTGAAAGCTCCAACAACACAAATGATTTACTGGATGAAAGCAAATGGGAAATGGAGTGGATGCTTAAAATGCAAATTCCATCAGGCTTTGAAAGAGAAGGAATGGCATCCCACAAGGTTGCTGACGAAAGCTGGACTGGCCTTGCAACACGCCCGGATCAGGATACACAGAAGCGTCTTTATTTCCCGCCTTCTACTGCATCTACGCTCAATCTAGCCGCATGCGCCGCTCAGGCAGCGCGGATATGGCGCGATACATCTCCCACATTTGCTGACAAATGCTTAACCGCCGCTATAAAAGCGTATAATGCGGCAAAAGAAAACCCGGCAATATTTGTAGCAAATGAACAGGAAGATGGAAGCGTTTCATATGGAGATAACTATTTGGAAGATGAGTTTTACTGGGCCGCTTGTGAATTATATTCCACAACCAAAAATAAGATTTATCTAAGTGATATGAAATCCTATAAAAACTGTTTTGAAATACCGATTGAATTGTCAGGTGAGGACAGCGGTATTATGGGATGCTTCAATTGCTCATCTACCAGCGCTCTTGGAACTATTACCCTTGCATTGGTTTTGCCTGATGAATTTCCAGAAGCAATAGATAGTATTAAGAAGGCAGCTGACACATTCATAAACGAGCAAAAGAAGGAAAGCTATGGTATGCCGCTTCCAGAGTCAACATATATAAATACTTTCTACGATACTAAAGAAGAAATACATGGTTATCCAACTGAATCAAACTCATATGTTGTACACAAGGCGATTGTTCTGGCATATGCCTATGATTTTAGCAAAGACGATAAATATCTTTTTAGTATGATTGAATCAATGGATTATCTTCTTGGACGCAATGCAAATATTAAGTCTTACATATCCGGTTATGGCGATGATCCGTCAAAATATCCAAATCATCGCTTCTTCTGTCCAAACGCTGATCCATCTTATCCTCCTGTTCCTCCTGGCTTTCTGGTCAGTGGGCCCAATTCCAGCGGCCACGATCATTTGACATATGAATACCAAATGAGAGAACAGAATCTTCCTGCCCAGAAGTGGTATATTGACAATGAACAGTCCTGGTCAACCAATGTAGTGAAAATAAACCTTAACGCTGCCCTTGCATGGGTTACGTATTATATTGACGCCTATGGTTTTGGCCCGGAGGATATAAACAAAGACGGCGCTGTAAATATGATTGATGTAATAACTCTTGCTAAGGCCTTTGGCTCAAACCAATCAAGTTTGAATTTTGAATCAAGATGCGACTTGAATGGGGATAAATGTATTAACATGATAGATGTGATAAAGATTGCATGTAAATTTAATTCAACATATGCTTCAAGCTGATAGAGCGAATATGTATAAATTATG
>JAUZPS010000314.1 GCA_030705945.1 Bacillota bacterium | reverse complement strand
GCCCAGTTGACCAGTTTATTTTTTTATATTACCTTAACCCCAAATTATTATCTGATGCTTTATTATGCTCGATCTAATCAATTTAAATCATTTGATAATATCCGAACAGAACAAGAGCTAAAAAACTCGCTATCGTATGTCGAATAAGCAGAAATCGTAATTTTGGCGTTCTCATTTTTAAGTGAAGTTACCTCAGCTTCCCAACAACTATAATCCGATGAAAGAACAGGCGTAACTGTCGCAATAGAATCGTCTGATGATTTCCATATTACTGTCTGAGGGGCATAATCCGGAGTTATTTTGACTACCTTTATTCTGATAGTTTTTTTAGCGCTCATATTAGTCTTATTTTTTTCCAGGTATATACCGATGTTTTCTACGTTCACATTCCATGAATTGCTTAAAAATTCCCTTGAAGCTCCAGACGGGTCTGTATAGGATATTTTAAAACCACTGAAATTTTTAATGCCGGCGGTATTGTATTTTATTGTTGCTGATATTGCAGGGATTGATGATGTATCAAGCTGATATTCCACAGGATTTTTATTTACAAGCTTGAGTTTCAAGCCTCCTATCACTCCTGAGATTGAATAAATTCCATCTTTCTGAGACACTGTAAATGGGCTTGAAACATTCACTACAGATGTTCCTTCAGGTAATGTCTGTGTAAGCGTAGCATTTTTCAAAGAAATATATTGGTCTATTTCCTTATGTATCGTGGAATATACGTCTTGTAATCCGGTTAAGGTTTTAGCGGAGTAATAATGATTTGTTCCGCCAACAGTATCGGATTGCAATGACACTCCCAAAGCTTCAAGTCTTTGAGTTGCCGCATTGTCGAGAGCAAACCCTACAAGAAATTGTTTTATTCCTGAGTTCGCTGCTATCTGTCCAAATGATGACGCATACAGGAATGCCTTTCCGTCAGGATCTTCGTCAGTAGACATTTTAATTTTTGACGAATCATAAACACTTCCTCCCATTTCAAATTCATCTGGATTTGAACCGGTATAAGAGAAAGTATTAGATAATCCATCTGTCAATAACACAATATACTTATCATTTGTTGAGTCCTTAAGCATGTAGTATGCCCTTCGTAGCGCATCTCCGATATTAGTAGAACCTGTAACACCCATATTTTTCACAAATTGCTTAAGAGCAGCTTCATTTACCGCGGTTCCATCTGGATTCAAGTTCAACATTGACACCATATTCATAGGAGTATAGGAAGTATTATTAAAAGGCACAATACCAATATTCATATCTTGTCCTCTGCACTGTTCTATAAAACTATTAACAGCTTGATTAACGGCATATACTTTTGTGCTGGGAAAATTACCCGTAGTCTGACCTCTCAGGTCTTTAGACATACTACCAGAATTATCAATAACAAGTATGACATCTTTAGGTTTTACCGAACTTAAATTTATTTTATCGCCTGCAATATTATAATTTAAGGTTGAATACTGACGTATTAATTCTTTTGTGAGGTCCTTATCCGATGAGATATTACCTTTAACTACATCGGTTGCCGCATAAGGATTGGGCGCTGATGACGGCGGCAATCCTTTTGATACCATATCATATATTTCAGAAGGCATCAGTTCCCTGTTAAAAATCCTGATATCATCAAGTGAGCCGTTTAATGCATTACTGCTACTTCCAATTTTATCCATAGGACAATAAATTGCATTCGGGCTGGCGCTCCTAAACTTTCCATCAACATATAACGAAGTTCCCGCCTTAGTTCCTACAAAGGTTAAATTGGTCCAGTTACTTAGATTCTGTGGAACAGAATAGTTAAAGGAGTATGTTTTTTGGGTAATATAATCGACAAATCCGACCTTTCTGTCTACATTATTCTGTTCAAGCATCAGCGCATAACCAGAAGATGACATCAATACTGCATTTGAATTCACTGTATTTGTCCGCTTAACCCAGAAAGAAGCTGTCCATGGATATGACAAGTCCCTTTTGCCCAAGCTTATATAATCATTATTTCCATCAAATTTCAAAGCTTTTCCAGATAACCCGCTAGCAATCCATGTTGGACTGTTGGTAAGCGAGCCCAAGACGCCATCGTTTATTCCGCATGAGTCATATACTTTATTTCCGCTGCCTTCATCGAAATTCCAGTAATCTCCACTCTGACTCCATACTTGAACTTCAGTATAAAGGTTGCTTCCGCTTTTACTGTTCCCATTACTCCAAAGTCTTACATACCTTGCTTTTTGGGTATCAAATTTTATTTCCTTTCCACTTGAAGTTTCAACGTATTCTTCGTCATTTCCAATTCCTTTTTTCGCGCTGTTGTCAGTATCATTGTTGAAAACAGTGGTAACACCGCTTGAAAAATCCGCAGCATTTGAAAGCTGAACTATAACATCATGGAATAACCTGGGATTGTCAACAGGATCTCCAAAATAATGCCATAGATTTATTTTACCTATGTTATATGACGCGCCAAGATCAATCTGCATCCACTGGAGCCCAGTTGCCCCTAATCTTGTATAATTACCGGCAACATCTGCGTATCCGTCTGTAGCAAAAGAAGTATTCAGACTTCCTGTACAGCCGAAAGTAACTGTCTTTGACTTTGCTACATTGATTGCGTCTGCTTGCGTCAAAGAGCCGATATATCTGATATAGTCAAGAAAAACATTACCGACATCATCATTATCGTGGAGAAAGGCGATGGTATTAATACCGGAATTTAAATGTAATGTCACAATACAATCATCCCAGAAATCCCATGATTTTAAGTTGGAAAACTGTACCTTGGTTACATCTGAACCATTTAATACAGCAGTCAATGTACTTGTATCTCCTGTTGCATTTGAGTATCTTACAACAAAATCATAGTCTCCTGCGGCTGGAACATTAACAGTAAATTCCGAAGCTGCTCCCGCATTTTGAATCATATATACGTAACCATTTCCCGAATAGCCATAGCCTCTTAAAGCGTCATAATATGATCTGGCTGCTGCTCCTCCGGTTATATCCGAGTCTTCAGCTTCGATTAAATCCATCGCTGATGTTTGAGTACGCGATGAATAAATTGAGGCGATTTCATCAGAGCTTAAGGCTTTGTTGTATATTTTGAAATCATCAATTTTTCCATCCAGATATGGATCAGAGGATGATCGGGACTTACCGATATAGTTTTGGGTTGTGATTCCTAAATCAGAAGGATTTAACGTCATATTAGTGTTTGTGCCCACAAGCGCGCCGTTAAGGTATAATGAACCGGTATTTCCCGATAGGGTTACTGCAACATATTGCCATGAACCTGTAGCTAAAGCACTGGTTCCGTTGATTTGCTGATCGTTTGCGCTTCCACTGGTTGAAATAGTAAACCGGAGTACATTTGTACCGCCTTTTGCTGTTAAAAACATGTAACTTGTAGTGCTTGAGGCAAATTCAAAAATTCTCGTCCATGTACTCAGTGTATCCAAATTAACCCATGCAGATATTGTAAAATCGTTCAGAGAGCTGACTGTTCCTGTTGGAAGGCTCACATACTGGCTGCTTCCACTTAAATTTAACGCTCCGTTTATTTTACCGGCAGTTGCCCATGTAGCGCCGTTATTGACCGTTCCATTTTGTAATGCTACTGATGAATCCACTGCAGTAGTCCCGCTGGTTTCATCAAATTTATACCAGCTCGCTAATTTTGCTGATGATAAATAATATATAGAAGATATTTCACTTGTGCTTAAAGCCTTATTATAAATTCTGAAATCATCGACCTTTCCATCCAGATTTGGGTCGTTAAACATTGATTTACCAATATAATTTAAGGTTGTATCACCCAAAGAGGAAGGCTTTAACGTCATATTATTATTTGTGCCTACAAGCTGGCCATTAAGATACAAAGAGCCTTTATTACCGGACAGGGTCACTGCGACATGCTGCCATGAACCTGTGGGAAGGGCAGAGGTCCCATTTATTTGCTCCTCGTTTGCATATCCATTGGTTGTAATCCCGAACTTGAGTACGCCTGAACCGCTTTTTGCCGTTAGATGCATATAACTATTCGTACCTACGCCAAAATCAAAAATCCTTACCCATGTATTTAGTGTATCCAAATTAACCCATGCTGATATTGTGAAATCGTTTAAAGAACTTGTGATTCCTGCTGGAAGGCTCACATACTGGTCGCTTCCATTTAGATCTAATCCTCCATACATTTTAGCATTAGTTACCCAGGTAGCTCCGTTATTTACCGTACCATTTTGTAGATTACCTGATGAATCTGCAGCAACTGTTCCACTGGTCTCATCAAATTTATACCATCTAGCTATATTCCATAAACCTGTTGGCGCTGGAGTTGGCGTATTTGTTGGTGTAAAGGCAGAAGTTGTAGAAGCTTTTGTTGGTGTTGGAGTTGAAGTCGAAGGAGCTTTTGTTGGCGTCGAAGTAGAATTATATGTAAATGTAGGAGTCGAAGTCCAAGGAACCATTGTTGGAGTTGAAGTAGAAGTCGCTGTCGCTGTAGGGGTGAAATTTGACGGCGTACTCCCCCATTGAAGGCTACCCGATACATATCCCGTAACATTAAACCATGTTTCAAAAACCTGAGCTTGTTTAAATGAATAATCTCCCTGCTGGATATAATTGGACCAATCGGAATGATTAAATCTTATTTGAACTTGACAATACTCTCCAGAAGCTAAAGTTCCACTTTGGAACCCTATCTCCAGATAATAGTCTGCGCTTGCCACAGGAGAACTCATTTTAGTAAAGGATCCTGTTACTTTTGAACTATCAACAGTAGTATTATTTGAACCACTTGTAGTAGCAAAATCACAGGTAAAACTCTGAGCCACATCTGTATCTACAGTATAGTAATATCTTAGTTTTATAGTTGAGAGTGATATTGAAGAAGAGCTTACATTATATATCTTATATGCTGTGGATATGCCTTGAGTTACAGATGAAACATTCATAGGCTGCATCTGTACTTTAATAACACCATAGTTTACACTAAGAGTATATGAGCCTGTTCCAGAAACCAAATCAAAGTGCTGAACAGCCACAAAATATGTATGATTAGCTAATAATGAGCTGCTAATACTGAAATTGTTTCCTTCAGATGCGCCTTCATCATTTTCTGCTATCAAAGTATTATTCGCGTCACTATCATAAAGATACCCATAAGTATCAGTACTTCCATAGGTTTCAACCGTGTAGGTTCCTGAGCTCCCTGTAGTAAATTTAAAATAGTCTATGTCGCCGGCAACTTCCAGTGAGCCTGAAATCTTTGTATTACATGCTATTGTATAGGCTGTTGAAAAAGTGTTTCCGTAATCGTCAGCTGCATAAATAACAACGGGATTGTAATAGAAAAAGGCCAATTGTAAAGTTAAGATTACCATTAATAATCTGTAAAAACTTTTTTTCATAATAAAACCCCTCCACATTTGATACTTTTAATTTAAGGATAGAATAAAATGTATAGTCACTTCGCAAATGTAATGAAATGGTATATCCGAAAAGGATGTGAATTGAAATTTTATAATTAAAAAATGTCTATTAAGTGTCAATTTAAATTAGGGTGTTTAAAGAATTCCCTGTTCAAGCTTTGTTTGATGAAAACCCATTATATTAAGTTTTCAAAATGCAAGTCGGCAAGTCTTTTGATACTGCCTTATTTGAGAAATTTAAAAGAAAACATATTGGTAATCATTGATAAGAAAAAACAAAATGTTAATGAGATAGAATTGAGATGTAAATTCATTAAATATATTAGACAAAACTCGACTTAAGCCCTTTTTATTTAGTCATTAAAGTAAATCTTGTTATCACTGCGCATAAATTAAGATATATATTATATTCGACATATTTTATAATAATCCTTTATTTTTATGAAAAGAATTTTAAATGGTTTTAATCCTAGAT
>JAUZPS010000313.1 GCA_030705945.1 Bacillota bacterium | reverse complement strand
TCAGAAATGCTTTGTCGACTTTTTTCTGATCAACATAAATAACATCGGCGTAGTCCATAAAGTGTTTAAACAGGGGATGTTCGAAAAGTCTTCTCTTGCCAATAAAACGTATTTTTTCTTTCTTTTTTTTGTTCATATAAGCATATACAATGAGCCAGTCCAAATAGCTCACATGGTTAAAAGCTATAATACAGGGTCCGTCAGGTATTTGTTCAAAGTTTCTCAATTCCAATTTGCATAACCAAAGAAAGGGTTGAATAAAACACCACCATAAAACATATTCAATTACAAACCACTTTGTTTTTCTGATTAAATTACTCATCTATCTCCTCAATTGCCGATTGTATTTTTTATTTCTGCACCAGCTGAAAAAGCTCATTCATCGATATTTCAATTTTGTTGTCCCACCGAATACAAATACCGTCCGTTGTTACCTGTCTGAAAAATTCCTTATCCTCAAGAAGGCTAAAACGAAGCGTTCTCAATCTGTTGGTCATGTTTAGCGTTACACTGCTGCCATTGTCCAATAACACTTCCAGGCAGTAATTTGCCTTAGGCACAACACTTTCTATACGACTCATTGTGTCACCTCAATAAAAAAATCTACTGTACAATTATCATACAGTAGATTTTTTTGCATTGATATCACCCAGTGGGTGAACTTTTTTATTGTCCATGAAATTATAGTGTCTTCAACACCACAATTTCTCACGACGAATTTTTAAGGAAACAAAATCGCTTTGCGGTTTTGTTCAACTATTTTCAGATCTTATCTTGATATTGCTTCAAGAGCACCCGTGAATTCACTCCCAATTTTTCAAAAATACTCTTGAGTTGTGTCTTAATCGTATTGGAGGAAAGATACAGTTTTTGACCGATTTCTTTATTGGTTAATCCATTAGAAGCCAGCCGGACAATTTCTTTCTCCCTCTCAGTAAGCCGTGGTTTTTTATCTGATAAAAAGTTCACGGCAATAATTTGACTAACCGATTGGGAAAAATCCTTTGCCATGTCTAATATTCTGTCGATATCTTCGCGGTAGAAACCCTCTCTGGAAAGCTGCTCCAGCAAGGGGGTAATAATCTCAGCGTTTTCAACAAAGGGCATATAAACCTTATCCGGCATGGCTGTCTCCAAAGCTAGCTTTAAGGCTGAGAGTCCATCGTCATAACGATATACCTGTTTGTTGGCTGCCGCAAGATAGATATAAGTGTAAATTTTTCCAAGCAAATTCGGAAAAACAGAGGTTATCCCGATAAAGCGCTGAGCGCTTCCGAGAAGCCTTAAATAATCCTCATCCATTAACAGGACCTTTCCGTATACAATATTTAACATCGGCAGTGTCGGGAAAAGCAGACGGTTCATGTTAAAATCCCCTGTTGCCAACCATTCCGGAATCTTATTCCGCTGTTTAAGAAGCGAATAAACATACCCTTCACAGATATTCATAGTATGGATGAGATTGATTTGCCCTACATCAGCGATACTTTCTCGCATGGTCTGAAAGAGTTTCAAAATGCCAGAATAATCCCCCTTGACTAAACATATCCGTATATGCAGAAACAATGCGCATACTACAATACCAAACTGTTTGTAAGATTGAGCCTGCTGTAAGGCCTTGTGCATTACTATCTCAGCGCTTGAAAGATCTCCCATGTTAAAATATCTTTCTGCTTCCATAACATATTCAGCCCCATTACCATGGCCACCAGTGATTTGGTAATAATAGGGCATAGCTTTGATGATATCTTGCACATGAGTTTCAAGTTTTCCGCTTTCTCTGTAAAACATATATAAAACGGAAGGTACACCATAGGTCCAATTGCCCCGCACATCAAGGAATATGGTTGGCTTTTGCAGTAGTTTCGCAGCTTTCTGATGATGCTTGGACATCTTGTTAATATCATTATAACCCGTAAAGCTTAGCAATAGCTCATATTCCCCAAACAGCAATTTACGGTAATCCTCCGGGAGATGTTTATCACAATCCATGTTCGCGTCAAATTCCTGGCAGGCTCTGGCAAACAGGGTCGGCTCGTTAAATGAAGTAAAGGCAAACGCAAAGATGAGCGATGCTAAAGGGTACTTCTTTTTAACTTCAGCCGGACATTCTTCGAAGTACTTGATGAATGATTCTTTCGTACTGGGGCTATTCAAACCCTTTGTTCTGTTTTGTTCCAAGGCGAAAAAAAGTTGCTCAAAATCTTTACATTCATAAAATAAATGCATGGCAGCATGAAAATCACCGTTTTTAAAGTACCATTTTGCGGCTCTTTCTTTAACTTCGAGTTTAAGATTATGGCTTTCCATCCTGTCTTTCAGAAAGTTCGTGAAAATATTATGAATGTTATACGTTTTTGTCTTCCAATCATAGTCAACAAAAGCATTCTTGCCTGTAATCTCAGTAAGCAGTTCACCGGCATTTTCTTTCTGCCACATGTGTAAAGCTTGTTCGAGTGTAAAGCTATCAAAAAGGTGCATGGTTATGAGAAAAGACTGTATCTCTTGTGAAAAAGGTGTGAAGATCGACTTTTCCACTAAACTATAGATATTGGTAATGTCCGCAAAGCTGCCCTCATCAATGTAGTTAAGCATCAGCATATATAAGGCGCTGATCCACCCTTCCGTTAATTCATATAGTTCATTTGCTTCGCTTGCCTTAAGGTTAATGCCGCAAAGTCGGTAATAGTCGGCAATTCCGGTGGGCGTTAATTCGAAATTCTGTTTAGTTAGGTGATAAAGATAACTCTTTAGTTTCATCTCTTCTATCGACTGGAATCCCGTATAACGCCCTATCAAAACGATATGCAACTTATCAACTTCAGTGAAGACAAGCTGCTCGATAAAGGTATTCAGTATTGCATTGTCGACTAAGTGGTAATCATCAATTACCAGAACTGTATCATTGGTAAGTTCATGTTTATCAATTATTCTGATAGCTTCATGCCTTGAGATACTGTCGTCAGGTAGACCCATCTGTTCCAAGTTCTCCCCTATGGGGTTGTATAATTCGTCAAACAAATGACTGAAGCCATACCAAAAACTTTGCAGCGAGCAATCAAAAGCCCTTTGCCAGAGTACCTTGTTATTGGTACTGTTCAGATATTCCTTAATCGCCGTTGTTTTTCCGTATCCCATTGGAGCTTCCACTATAGTCAGCGGATATTCCAGTATATTATGCAATTTTTCCTTTAGTTCGTCAGAAAAATAGAGAGCCTTTTGATTATAACGTTTTGTCGCAGACAAAGCAGCACCACCTTGTAATATAATTAATTAGTATAGAAATTGCCAACAAACCTGCTTTTGTTTCAACTTATTTAACAATTATATATAAAATATTGTCTACCAGCAATAAGTTCACATAATATATTTGTAACACGAAAGATGTAGTGGGAACATCCGTGCAACCAGGGGCAAAGTAAATGTTAAAAATTAGGTAAATACTTCTTTTTTTTGAAACTATTGGTAAAATAGTAGTGCTATCAATCGAAGAACAGGGGTGAAATATATGAATCATAAAGTGAATAGCCAAGATATAATAGATTTATATGAAAATGAACAGTTAGTTTTAAGCACTACTGGTGCAGAAATAAAAAAATGTCTCCAACATGGACAGGGGAATTTGGAATAGGTGATATAGTACATGTGAATAATGAAAAACACAGAATACTTAAACTAAGTGTACATGTTCCTAATCCTGAAGCAACAAAGATAAAATATGAAGTTTTTATAGGAAGAATATAACAACTAAAACAGTTACTTTATGCTGAGACACTAAGGTATCTTTTTTTTCATCATGTGGTAAATTTCCTTGACGCATATCAGAGTATTAGAGAACATTAGCCAGTATTCTAATGCGATAGGAATTACGCCTATCTATTCTTATACAGAGTTAGATACTAAATTTGTATCTCTTGGTTTTATTGAGTGTTTCCACTCAGGTTGTCCAAGAACAACGCGCACGGGTTTATGTAGTAATGGAACAGAAAACGGATATAAGCATGTAAAAACTTTACAGCCATAGCTGTTCAATTTATCCTACCATAGCGAACTTATATCATTGTTCTCTATTAACTTCAAAATAAACTCCTTGGTGAAATAGTATAAGTGTGTTATTGTTCTTTACTAAAAACAAACTTATTGTTTGCCATGAAATCTTATCGTACTTTATATCAGCCTGTACTTGAATAACGGTTGGTTCTTTTATTCCTATACTGATAAAGCTTCTACTGTTTCCGCTTTGAAAGTTGTCATCTGAAATAACTGTTTTATTATATGCAGGAGACTTCCATACTTTATCTCCTAAACTCACCTGTTCTTTTGAATAGCTAACTTTTTTACCTACCATATTTTTTATCTCATCTGAAAACTTGCCTTTCACATCATCTGCTAATATTTTTTCAATTCTCCAATTACCATAAAACACCTCATTTTCTCTATTTGGAGTTGTAGCATTATCTTCTGCATTTTTTGATAACCCTTGTACAATAACTTTCGATTCAAAAACTTCTGTTAAGCCATTATTGCTTGTCCAAATGACAATAAGGTTTTTAGTGTTGTCAATCTTCACTCCATTATTTGGTTGAATATTATTTGTTACCCCTATCTGGTAAAATGAAACATACCAGTTGTTGGCGACATCTTCATCTGTGAGCGAAGCATCGAGTGAACCTCCATTATTTTTGAACGAAAGAGTATGCGAACCCGCACTATCCTTAAGTGTATTTCCCTGAATGACCAAGTCCCCATTGCCATATACGATTTTGTCACTTGACACAGAGAGGGTAGAAAGGGAACCCGCTTTCCACTGCTCCCCAGTGCCGTTATGTGGGTTTACTGCATAAGCCACTCCCGTCCAAGTACCTAGCAAGCTCGAATAATCACCAGCTTGGATTTGTGTGAGGTTCATTCCTGTACCTTGGATATCTTGCGTTGAACTGGAAGTATTTGTCGAAACGCTCGTCGATGTTGAAGAGGAAACAGATGAACTTTGGGAAGACACTGAGGATTCATCTGACGGTGTGGATGCATTGATTGAAACACTTGAGTTATTAGATGAAGTGTTGTCATTGTTACCACAAGAGGCAAGGGATAGCATAGGTACCAATATCAGTGCAAGAACGAAAAAACTTTTCATATTGAAAACCTCCCGATTTAATAAGTTTTTGAGAAAAACCATAATTTTGTTTCTTAACTTGCTTTTTAATTAGAGACTTCTTAAATAATCGCTTATTAATTCTTTTCAAATTAATGGCACTTTTTTCTTCATTAGAATATGAATAGAGTCTCCATTCATTATTTACATCTTTATAAGTGGTATGGATGCTTCTTGACACTTATTGTACCCCCAAAATAACTTCATTTAGTTCTTTTAAGTAGGAATTCTCATAATCAAAAATTAAAGTCTGACCTGTTTTTTTACAACCACAATTCTTAAGATAATAAGTCAACAATAAGCTATTTAACTATTATTATATTATAATAAATTACAGATTTTATCAATTTTAAATAGAATCTTTATTTCATCAACAAAACGCTTATAATGCTCGTGAATAAAATTCAAATCCTTTGGGACATATTTTTTAATTACAAAATATATGCCTGTAGTTTCATCTAAAAAAAGGTGTGTATCTCCTGTTCCTCCCTCGCCTGTACTATTTATATATTTGAACTGTTTTTTTCTGTTAAACTCTATAATGTCACCAGTGGTTGGCATTTAATATCACTCCATTTCCATGTCAGAGTATGTTTCAGTGAGATAATGCTAATATAATAATACAATTGTAATTCAAAAGGCTTTAATTTTAAAACTAGCCAACAAATGTAGTACTAGTCATTAGTTATTGCATCCTTGTTTTTGTTCTTAAGATTAAGAACTTCTGTTTTAATCTTAAGAAATTCTTCAGCAAAACCTTCTGCCATATTTCTAT
>JAUZPS010000312.1 GCA_030705945.1 Bacillota bacterium | reverse complement strand
TGGACGCAGGGGGCAGAGGTAAAATTCAATTCCATGGAAATACCGAAAAATATTACAGTAGCCGGCTTTGGAGATACAATTATGGCAGATTATAATAAAACGGTATACAAGTATGATGAAGAAAAAAAGACATATTATAAAGAAGGTACATCACTGAATTCTACCAGCTACGTAAGGAAAGTTGACCTGGCGATTCCTATGGATGGGTTGTATTTTAAAAACGGCAAGCCTCTTCCCGGACAGGAAACAACAGTTATAACTAAGGTTGAAAATGTAGGGGATCTGACAGCAAAAGGTATAAAAGTTTCCTTATATGACGGGGATACGCTGATTGCCGTAAAAGATATGAAGGAGGCTCAATTAAGCCATGGAAATTCGGTGTTGGCAAGCTTTGATTGGCAGGTTCCAGAAAATTATTCCGGGTTTAATCTGAGAGCAGTATTGGAAGCTGCAAATGATAGTAATTCATCAAATAATACCGCTCAATTGAAAGTATTGTATTCTGATGCAGAGATAACAAGGGTGGATAATGAACTCTTTGCGAAAAATAGCGGTGTTGTTTATGTTGATGTAAAGAATGCAGGCTACAGCAGTATAGAAAATGCGAAGGTACAATTATCAACAGATAAGGAATTCAAAAATATAATTGATA
Source organism: Bacillota bacterium (assembly GCA_030705945.1). Classification (GTDB taxonomy): domain Bacteria; phylum Bacillota; class Clostridia; order Acetivibrionales; family DSM-2933; genus Pseudobacteroides. The sequence continues at coordinate 5,297 of JAUZPS010000312.1, read as the reverse complement.
CAAAAGAGATTAAAGAATTGAAGCCTTTTGTTGGTAAAACAGTAGTATTTGATGTGGAACCAAGTGATGAACAGTTATTAAACAGAGCAAGAATATATGCAAAGGTTGAAACAAGTAAAGAGGAGTATTCCTATTTAAACAATAGTGACTTTACAATTTTAAGGCCATTTGAGGGCTATTTGGAAGCGAGTCCGACACCAAGTACAACTCCGGATGTAAGCCCAACCCCAACACCAACCCCAACCCCAACAACAGGCGGTTCGGCGCCAGTGGGAAATTCAACGCCAAATCCTACTCAGGATGGAACGCCAACACCTAGTCCAACACCAGATACAACTCCGGGTCAAGGCGAAACCACAAATCCTCCTGTTGCTGAACCGACACCTGAAATACCTTCAGCTGGAGAGGTCGGGAAGTTCAAAGCATACATGAGGGGATATTCGGATAACACGTTTAGACCGGAACAGAGTCTTACCAGAGCAGAAATGGCTGTAATAATTGCCAATCTGGATGGGGTCTCAAAAGGTAATTTGGAAACTACGGAATTTAAAGACGTTCCAAAGAATCACTGGGCGGCCTGGGCGATATCTTATGTATTAAAGAAAGGGTATTTCAAGGGTTACGAGGATAATACCTATAGACCTAACAAGTACATTACCAGGGCAGAACTTTCTACGGTTTTGTGTAAGTATCTTAACCTACAAGCTGATGTTAAAAATGATAATAAGTTTACAGACATTAATAATCACTGGGCGAAGGGTTTTATAAATAAGCTTATATCAAAAGGGTACATAAAAGGATATCCGGACGGGACCTTTAAACCGGACAGTAATATAAAACGTTCTGAATGCGTTTCTCTCATAAATAGAATGATGGGGATAAAACCATTAAAGGATTCAGAAATTCACTTTACAGATGTAGACAAAAACCACTGGGCATTTAATGACATTACAGCAGCTACAATGGGTGGTTCTGTGAACTAAACCTGTAGATGGGGATGACAGCAGTAAGTCAGGGCATTGTACCCCGACTTACTGCTGTTTTATTTATTGTATAAAGAAAACCACCTGATATATGCTATACTATGGACATTACAAGCCCTTACAATAATGTAATAATGATTGAGAAGAATTAATCTGATCCTATTAAAGTGTCACTAATTACTGAGCCATCATCAAGTATAATTTTACGTTTTGCATAATTTGCAACTACCTCATCGTGTGTTATTACAACGAGTGTAGCGCCCAGCTCATTCAAATCATTTAGTATATTCATAATCTCTTCTGCATTTTTTTTATCAAGATTACCGGTAGGCTCGTCGGCAAGTATAATTTCCGGACAATTAGCCAAAGCTCTAGCGATTGCAACTCGCTGTTGTTGTCCACCCGATAGTTGAGATGGATAATTTTTTTCTTTGTCACATAGCCTCACACTTTCTAAAAGCTCACAAGCAACTTGTTTTCTCTTTTTGCCCGGAATTCCTGCATAACCCAGGGGTACCTCGATATTTTCTAATATAGTCATTTCATTAATGAGGTTAAAAGACTGAAAAACAAATCCAATTTTTTTGTTTCTAAATTGAGCAAGACTCTTACCTTTTAAACTCTTTACATTTATATCTTCAAAAATATATTCTCCACTAGTAAAGCTGTCCATACAGCCCAATATATTAAGCAATGTTGTTTTCCCGCATCCTGACCGTCCCATAATAGAAACGAATTCACTTTTTTGAATATCCAAACTTATGTCATTTAAGGCAATTGTATTTATTCCATTACCTTTGTAACATTTAGAAATATTTCTTAGACTAATCATACATTTTATGCCCTTTCAATAATTTTCTATAATAAATAGTGATGCTGGAATTTATAAACTTTTTAAAATTTCAATTGGCATAAGTTTTACGATTTTAACCATAGAGAACATTGTTGATAAAACTCCTATTAAAATAGGCGCAAAAATACAAATAAATTGAACTTTATTATCAACAACAACCATAAACTCATTAAAACATATTATCTTTTGACTTAAAACTACCGTTTCCAATATAGTCCCTAAAACTCCTCCTATTAAACAAACAATTGTTGCTTCCATAAGAGTTTCTAAAAAGATCACCTTTTTAGTTGCTCCAAGCGCTATGGAAATTGCATATTCTTTAATTCGTTTATTCACCAATAGAAGCATTAAACCGGATAGTCCAATGATTATGACAACCAAAGAAAAAAACGTGACAATATTAGCAAATAATGCATTATCCCTGATAGTCTCTGTTGTCTTTATGTACTTATTTAATTCACTATCAATCGTATAACTAAATTGATTTCCATGTTTATTATTAAGGTATTGAATGATATTTGTTAATTTAATACCTAGTTGAGAAGAATTATTTAAATTAATTTGAAGGTGAGTATCGGGAATATCCTTTGGATGCAAAAAATCATAATAGTATTTTATCGGTATAATTATAAAGCTATTGGTATTTATCTGATTTTCTGATTCAATTGAGATCCCTTTTAATAGATAATTAAAAGTTTCCTTATTATTTGTGGCGCTGAGATTATGTATTTCCAGCTTATCACCATTATTCATTATCAATTTATCAGGTGAAGAACCCGAATAGTTAAAAATAATATCTCTTTTATTCAAAACATTGTTTTTATTTAGGACATCATGAGCATCATATCCGACTAATGCTATTTTGTAATCTGTTTTTGGCTTTTTATATAGTTCTAAAAATAATTTATCTGATACAAAAAACATATAGAACGACTTAGATATATTTCTTTTCTTATCATTATAATATAAACAGCGTCTTATAAAAAACATTACATTAGCATCATCAGCAAATTTTTGCTGTAACGTTATACAGTCTTGATAGTCAAATGGAAGGATGGATTCATCTTTGTATTCAAAAGGTGTAGCTTCACTTTGTCCCCATTTCATCAGATCAAAATTATTTAAACCATTAGTTTTCCCTACCTTGGAAAATAATATTTCAAATTTGAGGTTATCTCCCTTGCTAAGCATATACTGGTAATCATTATGTAATGACATACTTATATTTAGGAATATTCCGAGAATAAATATACCTATAAATACCTCAATCATTATTGTTAAGTATTGCCGAAAACTCCTCTTAAACCTAAAAAAAGATTTTTTAAATATATAATTATACATGTCACCTATAAATCTCCATAACATATTGTTTTGTATATTTTCTTATTAAAATTATATTTAATATAATTGAAGAAACTAAGCTTATCAAAATGAGAAAACTTAATATATATAAATCAATTTTTAAGTCAATACCTATAAACATAGTAAATAAATTTGATATATATATTAGAATATACACTATTAAAGAAGAAATAATCATTAAACAGCTTAGCTCAATACAATTATGCAATAACAAGTCAGTAGATGTTGCGCCTAAAGCCATTAGAGTTGCAATTAAATCCTTCGAATCATTCAATCTAAAGTTGAGCATATTATATATATTAAATAAAGAGTATATGAGTACTACTGCCACAATCAATAAAACTAGAACAATATTCCTTGAAACTTGTTCTTTAATATTTTTGAAGGTTTCTTTGCCTAAGCTAAAATCATAACCTCCATAGCCTTTTTTGATATAATTGATTAATTTACTTATAGAATTATAATTGGGTATATTTTCCTTGAATTTTATAATATACTCTGGTACTGAATTTACAGCAATAACATTATTATAAGAATCTATAGGCAAAATTATTTTATCTCTCAAATCCTTCTTATTTGTAGTTCCAATAATTCTAATATCCATACCATCAACAGATACGGTTTTCCCTATTGCATTACCTTTGAAATCATTTAGGAATGTGCTTCCAATAATACACTCTTTTTTATCGGGTAAACTTTTATTACCATTAAACCACGCGCCAATATCTATTACATTATTAAAAAGTTTTTCATAGTTTTTATCAACATACAATATTGTACCATCCAACTTATAATGTCCATTTGTATTTATAAGGCCATCTTTTTCTACACTTCTTACAATGAATTCAATGTCTTCATTGCTTTTTTTCAGCTTATTCAAATCCTCTAAATCTAAGTGTTTATTTAGGATACCACTGGAAGGCCTCAACACAACAACTTTTTCATAATCAATAAAGTAGGTATCCTTTAAATCACTTAGTGCAGCATTTCCTATAGATAACACAAATGCGATAAAAAAAAGGCCTAGTGAAAATGAAGCTACGATCATTAAATTTATAAACTTAAATCTTATAATATTTGATATTGCCATCTTGAAAACAAAAAATACTTTATTAGACATTCTTCCTGCCTCACTTATTTTTACTAACTTTATAAATAACATTATTTATGTAGTCAACAATATAAATATTTCCACTCTTATCCATAGTCATAAAACCCAATCCATCATTATTTATATCTGCCTGATATACAGATTCAATATAACTTCCATTTGAATCGAACTTATCTATTGTCTTATATGAACCACTAAATAAATACAAATAGCCATCATATGAAGTTATTGACTTTGCTGTGTAAGAGTATGGCAAATCAGTCTTGTTTAAAATCTTACCAGTAGTTAATTCGATTATATTACTGATTCCACTTTGAAGTGATAATGATTTTTTTTCTTTCACAACTTCATATTCTGTTGCAAAAAAAATTCTATTATCTAATTTACCTAAAACACCGATCATTTTATTTACAATTCTATTTGTTCTCCCGTTACTTTTTATTACCATTACATCTTTTCCACTACCATCCTTAGAAAATATTGATAGAAAAATGTTTCCAATGTTATCCACTTCAATATGACTAATACTCTCATTATATTTATCAGATAAATCGTCAACTTTTACCTCTCTGATATACTTTCCAGAATTATCAAATACTTCAACCCTGTTATTTCCTGAATCTGCGACATAGATATCATTATTATTGTCAACTGTGATGCCAATAGGATTTTTGAACTCTCCATTTCCTGTACCTTCCCCACCAAGCTGTTTTATTAAGTTACCTTTATCATCAATTTTAAGCACTCTGTTATTTCTAGAATCAACAACATAAATATCATTATTTGAAATTACCATATCTTGTGGGTAAGAAAGGTTTAAATTTTTCCCTATTGTTTCAAAACTGGTATATCTGTTAACCAGTTTCTTTTCAAATTTCTTTCGAACTATATTAGCATTATCTTTATCTTCAAAATTAACTCCCATATATATTAATAAGATACTTCCTGAAATAAATACAATTAATAGCGCCACAATAATTTTTACTTG
>JAUZPS010000311.1 GCA_030705945.1 Bacillota bacterium | reverse complement strand
GACAAATCCCAGTTTAATCTTGCTGAACTGATTCAAAGGATTTACTATAATTTCGAAGCAGATTTCAAGAATAAGAATATTGAAGTTATCATTAAAACGCATAATGAAATGCTATTTGCTGATAAGGATAAAATCAGCCAGGTATTGGTAAACCTTATATCCAATGCCTTAAAATATACACCTGAAGGAGGTAAGGTTAATATATCAACACAAGCGAATGAGAAAACCGTCGAGATAAGCGTGAAAGATAATGGCAATGGGATCAGCCCGGATGATTTGCCTTTTATATTCGAACGGTTTTATCGTGCCGACAAGTCCCGAAACAGATTAACCGGGGGGTCGGGGATCGGTCTTACTATTGCCAAGGCCATTGTGGAAGCTCATAAGGGTAATATCACTGTAAAAAGTGAACATGGACAGGGAACGGAATTCATCGTATCCCTGCCTAAGTAAAAAAATTAAAAAAGCCAGAAATTTTTAAATTAATACTGTAATCTTCATAATTTCTTCACATAAATTCTGTAGAATCATCCATGTCAAACAGACAAAATTTATTGTAAAGGGGTTAAGTACACATGAATAACGCAATGACACACTATATGGAATTGCTGGCAACCAGTCAACCCTGGCACCTGCTGATTTTTATGGCAGTTCCGGTTATCTGTGCCGAAACTCTGGCAATTTCAGAGTTGATCATCCTTTTCACCAGAAATCTGACGGGTAAAGCAAAAGCAGTCAGTAAAGTAACAGGTATTTTTGCGGGACTCTATTTCCTTGGTATTTTTATTTACTTATTTATTAACGCTGTCATTCCGCTTACTGCAACAGGCGGATGGAGAGGACCGGCTGACGTTATCGCTGTCGGATTCTACCTTTCCGGCATCATACCATTCCTTGGAATGGCGCTTCTTGAGATTGGTGCTATTGGTAGAATAAGAGATGAAGTAGGTAAGCTGAAATTACATGCAATTTTTGTTGGTATATTTCTTGTAGTTGCGCATGTAGCGATGATATTCGGTATGCTGAATCCGGAATTGCTTATAATGAAAGCTATGTAGTTAATTTTCTTTCACTGACGAGAGACAGATAGGCTAACTGCTTATCTGTTTTTATTTTTTTTGCATACCAATCTTCATTAAATCTTCACATAGTTTACTTATAATATGCCTTAAGATATCAATACTTCAAGGAGATGAATTTATGAATTGCTGTAATAATAATGGTAACAAGCAAGAACACAATCACAGAGGGCACATGTCGCATATGCGGATGATGTTACTATGCTGTGGTGCTCCGATCTTACTTTTGCTTCTTTTACCGGCAATCGGCAGTTTTATCCCTGGTGCAGGTACTATTGTGAGTAAAATCATACCATTCCTTTGTCCGGTAATGATGTTGCTGATGATGCCGATGATGTTCAGAAAGAACAAAGAAGATGGAAGCGGTAATGTTCAAAACCATTGTGATACTAACAAAATAGAAAGCAATCATCTGAAGTGAGATATAGTAAAAAAAGGTCATATTTACTATATCTGAATATGTAGTGCAGGACTAGGTATGTGTGGTAAAAGGTTTAAAACAACGCAGGATATGGACAATTCTAAAAACTCTCAAAGCCGGTGATACAGTTAGTATTACTATAGTTCGCCAAGGAGTTTATAAAGACTTAAAGATTACTCTCTCAGAAGAAAGGTAGTGTATTTAACTTAGCTCTTCAGGATTCCAAGGCTATAGGGAATAATAGTTATTATTAAGCCATCATGAAACTATCTTGACGTGACCCAAAAAACAGCATAAACTTTATTAATAAGGCGTGATTTTTGTTGTAATACTGAAGTAATACCAAGCAATTGAACATAGCCTAAAGCCCTAGAGAATAGCACATCACAGGGTTTTGTAGTTCAAGTCTGCAAAACCTCTATTCTCCAGTTCAAATCTGGGTGGCGCCTCCAAATCATCACAACAGATGTGATATAATGAAAAGTCCTTGATATAAGGGCTTTTTGTTGTTTTACCTATTTTTACCGAATTAAAATGCCATAATAAATATCCTGATACCTACTAGGCCTAAAGCAACAGCAAGGCTTCTTATTATCCAGACTCCGTGAAACCGGTTTGAGAGTCTTGCGCCCAACTGCGCGCCAAACAATACTCCTATTGATAAGGCTATGGTTTGCATTATTCCTTTTGATAAAACGCCTGATGCAATGTGAACTACTGTTCCGGATAGCGACATCACAGCGAGGACAAAGTGGGAGGTTGCTGTAGCGAGATGAACAGGAAAATTCAGTACATGTACTAATACTGGAACATGAATTATACCACCACCAATTCCAAGCAAGCTGGATAAATATCCAACTAAAATACTAATAATTGCGCCCAATACGGGATTGTAAGAGAATACATGGTTGACCCCTTTAATATCTGTGATTGAACGAATTATATGATTTTTAGGCGCTGCGCCTTCAAGCACTTTCGAATTTTTAGGTTTCATCATTAAAAATGCTGATGCTGTAATTAACAAGACACCAAAAACTCCGTCAAAAACATTTCTGGGTATAAGTGGGGTAGTAAATGCGCCAAGTATTGACCCAGGGATTGCGCAAACTGCAAAAATCAAGCCGGACTTGTAATCGATCCTTTTCATTTTAGCATAAGCAAACGAACCCGATAGCGCATTAAAAAAAACAACAGCCAGTGAGATGCTTGTGATGGTTTCCGGACTTTTATCAGGATATAAAAGCAAAAGTACCGGTACCAAAATAAATCCTCCTCCGGCGCCTATAAGTGTACCGAAGGTTCCTACTATAAACCCTAAAGGCAATAGCCATAAGACCTGCTCCATAATCTGAAAAATCAACTCCAAACGAATTCTTATATTTGACCTGTAATAAACTGAACTCCTATACTTACCACTGCAACTGTAACCCACACTATCAAGCCAAGAAAAAGTGGCTTTATACCTGTTTTTATCATTCTCCTGAAATCAGCGCTTAGTCCAATGGCAGTCAGAGCCATAACTATGAGGAACTTGCCTGCTGTAGACAGGATTGAAACGGCGCATTCATTAAATGCTCCAAGTGTATTTAGCAAGGAGACTGCCAGAAAGCCTAAGATAAACCATGGAAAAATTCTTTTGAAGCTATAGTTTATAGAGCTTCCGGTTTTAACTGATTTTTTTCTGTTATAAGCATAAGCAAAAGCGAAAATCAGCGAAATAGGAATTATCATTGTCGTACGGGTTAATTTTACTATAGTTGCATAAGCTCCGGCGTGGCTGCTGAAAGCATAGCCTGCAGCAACTACTGAAGAAGTATCATTTACTGCCGTGCCAGCCCATAAGCCGAACGCTGTATCTGAAAATCCAAGCAGATGTCCTAGTGGCGGAAAGATTAGAACTGCAATAATGTTGAAGAAGAAAATTGTTGATATAGAATAAGCAACCTCCATTTCTTCTGCTTCGATAATGGGAGATATTGCAGCTATGGCTGATCCTCCGCATATTGCAGTACCTACACCTATTAAACTCGTCAATTTAAATGGAATTTTCATAAGCCTTCCAAAACCGTATGCAGCTATAAAAGCGCTGGTCAATGTAAGCAGCATAACGGATAGAGATTGAAGCCCTGTTTTCCATACCTGTGTAAGGCTAAGACCGCTGCCTAAAACTATAATTGCCCATTGAAGGATTTTCTTCGATGTAAACTTTACTCCATCTTCGGCCCATACTGGTTTACCGATGGTATTATTTAGTGAAATTCCAATAACAATACCAAAAACAGGTCCGCCTATAATGGGATATCTATTTCCGAGCCATATCGATGCTAACGCAAGCGCAAAAGACATTAATATGCCTGAAAGATTTTTTCTAAGCCAGGCCATAATTTTCCTCCTTGTATTACTGTTAGGGCGTTTCAAAAAATTCCTTGTTCAAGTTTATATCACTAAAACCCATTATATCAAGTTTTTGAAACGACCAGTTGACCAGTTATTTTTTTGATACTACCTAAAGGTGGATTTTATGTTAATCTTGAAATTATGGAATTATTTCAGGGGATATGTTATTATAGCTATTGAAGGCTATTTCCTTGAAAAGTTTATTAATATTTGTATCCATAGACAAATTTTTTTGTGGGATATTAAAAAGCATGGAAGCGGAAAAATGACTTTAAAAGTCAGCATAAAAGGCTTCAAATTATTAAGGCCTGTTGCCCGTAAGACAAAATGCTCAATAAAAATTATGAGGAAAGTAGGCTTGCCATTTGTCAAGAATAAGTATAAAAAGAGAAAAACATTTTTAATCGGAGCAGTTGCATTTATTATTGCTTTTTATACAATGACCTCATTTATCTGGACAATAGAAATAACTGGTAACAAGAAAGTAAATAGTGATTTTATACTGGATAAGTTAAAAGAAGCTGGGATTAAACCTGGCGTTTTGAAATATAATATTGATACAAAAAAAGTCGGAAGCGACCTGATGTTAAAGATTGACAAGCTTGGATGGGTTGGCGTTTCTGTTAAAGGAACAAAAATGAAGGTGCAGGTTGATGAGAGAATATTACCGCCAAAACTTGTTTCTAAAGATAAGCCCTGCAATATTGTCGCAAAAAAAGACGGTATTATAAAATCTGTTATTTCAAAATCAGGTTTTGATCTTGTTAAACCTGGGGATACTGTAACTGAAGGCCAGATTCTTGTCACCGGAAATGTGCCGGGAAGAGATGAAAAGGATAGCGTGACGCCGATTCATGCTATAAGCTCAGTAAAAGCTAGAACCTGGTATGAAGGAACAAGCCCCGTAGAACTTAAGACAACTGTAAAGGAAAGGACCGGCAATAAAAAAAGTAAATACTCATTAGTTCTTTTTACTAAAAAAATAAATTTGACTTTTGGAAAGGTTTCTTTTAATAATTATGATAAAATAGAAATAAAAAAAGTACTGTCAATCGGGAATGATTTAGTATTTCCGTTTGAATTTATTGATGATGTATATTATGAAAGTCAACTTGTGGAAAAAGAGGTTCCTCAGGAAGAAGCAGAAAAAACAGCGGCTCAAAAAGCTTATGAAAGCGCCTGTGATAATATAGAGCCAGGAGCTCAGATTGTAAAAAGAGATACTAAATTAATAAATAATGAAGATGGAACACAAACTGTAAAGGTTATAATTGAATGCGTAGAAAATATCGGAATTAGTGAAGAGATAGGAGGCAACTGATTGGATAGTTTAATTGAGAAAACAATTGAATTCGACAGGATTGAACATGCTATAAACTTATTTGGCAACTATGATGAAAATTTAGGTGTTATTGAGGAAGCCTTTAATGTAAAAGTGTTATCGAGAGATGATGAAATTAAAATAGTGGGACACAATGAAGGTGTGAAAATGGCTGAGTCAGTTATTCAGCATCTTAAGACAATCGCTGTTAAAGGCGAAACAATTACTAAGCAAAATGTCAGGTATCTTGTTCAACTAGCGTCTGAAAACCAGTTGGACAAGGTAAAAGAGCTAGTGGATTATGTTTGTCTTACAGCTAGAGGCAAACAAATTAAAGCAAAAACATTAGGGCAAAAAGCATATATAGACGCGATAAAAGAAAATCCAATAGTTTTCGGGATTGGTCCCGCAGGCACAGGTAAAACCTTTCTCGCTGTCGCAATGGCTGTTACGGCTTTCAGGAATAAAGAAGTAAACAGGATAGTAATCACAAGACCTGCTGTTGAAGCCGGCGAAAAGCTTGGATTTTTGCCTGGTGACTTGCAAAATAAGGTTGATCCATATTTAAGGCCGTTATATGACGCTTTGTATGAAATAATGGGAGCTGAAACATATCAGAAATTTCTTGAAAAGGGAATGATTGAAGTGGCTCCTCTTGCGTATATGAGGGGTAGAACCCTGGATGATTCCTTTATAATTCTTGATGAAGCTCAAAATACAACTCCTGAACAGATGAAAATGTTTCT
>JAUZPS010000310.1 GCA_030705945.1 Bacillota bacterium | reverse complement strand
GTCAGGATCCCACTGATGAATAATATCAGATTTCTCAAAATTAGTTTTCCAAATGTTTTCGGTTTCAAACCGTAAACCATCATATTGGCTTTGAATACTACGAGATAGAATTTCAAGCCATGCTTTGTGGGATAACTTAATTTTTGCAATAGCTTCCATACGATGCTTAGTTGCGTAGTTTGATCTATATAAAACCCATCCAAATGAAGGCTTTATCCAAGTAATCCTATCTAGACCAAATCCTTTTCCAAAAGTACCAATCTCAACTGCGGTTTTAACTATGCTTGGCTTAAATGCCTGGTAAACATAGATACCCTCATCATCAAAATACGCAAAAATCCGAAACATGTAGTTCCTCCAAGTGAAATCAAATTTAATAACAAATTTATTATACCAGAAATTTTTCCATCCTGTTCCTTATTTTGTTTGAAACGGCTTACTGGCGACAATGAAATGACTTATGGAGTGATGACATGAATATTACAAATATTATCATAGGAAGATTTCACCGGTTAAAACATCATCGCAAGCCATAAAGTCATTTATTAGAAGGGTTATAAACATTGTGTACTGCATTAAGAAAAGATGCAAAAGAAAACTTTAACTCTGTAAACAATGAAAATATTATTTTAATGTAAAATATTTTTCGCAACTTATATAGTGAGAGACTATGTATTTAAAAAATAAAAATAAATACCAAATAGCTTTATTATAATTTTATTCTATGATAAAATGAGGCTGGACTTTTATTAGTCCAGTTAAATTTATATTCAAATGAAAAAATTAGTCAACATGCTGTTTATAAAAATGGAGGGGACTTATGAGGTGTCCATTTTGTGGCTTTATTGACGATAAGGTTATTGACTCAAGGCCAACTGATGAAAATACAGCGATTAGAAGAAGACGAGAATGCACAAAATGTTCGAGACGGTTTACAACCTATGAAAAGGTTGAAAGCTTGCCTCTTATGGTGATAAAAAAAGATAAGACTCGACAGATATTTGACAGGCAAAAACTTATGAACGGTCTTCTGAGAGCTTGCGAGAAAAGGCCTGTATCTATTGAGGACCTCGAAATACTTGTGAATAATATCGAAAGCCAGATATGCAATTCCTTCAAAAGGGAGGTAACTTCACAGGAATTAGGGGAAATGGTGATTTTAAAATTAAAGGACTTGGACGAAGTGGCTTATGTCCGATTTGCGTCTGTATACAGGCAATTTAAAGATATAAATACATTTATGGATGAACTCAGAAAGATAATTAAAGACAAATAACTGGAGTTGATATAAATGAATGAGGTATTACAAAGAAATCTCAAGCTTTTAGAAAAACACCAGCCCAATGTATTTAAAAAGCTGACTTTATATCTTAAGAATCAGTACAGACCACTAAACAACTTCATCGATAAAATCGTAATAGCAAGACAAGATGAAATCATAATAAATATGCTTGTTACAGCAGGAGGAAGGGAGTTCCTTATCTGTAACCATGAAGACCCAATAGGGGAGGCCTACAACTGGATAGACAAATTTATAGACCCTTCTAATAAAGCCGATGTTGTATTTGGCATTGGTTTTGGCTATCACCTGGAGGTATTGTTGACGGGCTTCAAAAATAAAAAGGTTATTTTAATAGAACCTGATATTCAATTGTTTTACCAGATTATATGTATACGAAATCTTGAACTCATCATTAAAAAGTCAGAAATATTTCTAGATGAACAAATGGATATTGTTTTAGATAGACTGAACCTTCTGCTTTGGGACACAGAAGCCGGAGGAATACAGTGCGAGCCCTTTGAGGTATACGGATACATGTTCGAATCTCTATGGGATGAGTTGAGGAACAAATTCATAAAACAGGCTCAGAATTTTAATGTTGACTTTTCGACAAAGAAGGTTTACGGAGAGCTTTGGACATCAAACAGCATATCAAACGCTGCTAAACTTAACGAAGCGGCAAACCTGCAAGGGCTTATAGGAAACTTCCGGAATATACCGGGAATATTAGTGTCTGCTGGTCCTTCCCTTAAAAAGAATATACCGTTGCTTAAAGAATTAAAAAATAAAGCAATAATTATGGCGGCGGGAACTGCAGTGGCAATTCTTGAAGAGAATGGCATTACACCCAATTTTATGGTTGGCATAGACGCCAGCGCTGCAGAAGCCGAGCTTCATAAAAAGGTTATCAGTAAGGATATTTACTTCATATATACAAATCAAATTGCTAAAGGTTCAATAGAAAGTTATAAGGGGCCTAAATTCTTTATGAATTACCCTGTTGATCTTTATTCGGCAGAGCTATTAAAATACTGCAGAATTAAGAGTGATTGTGTTTTAAGCGGTCCTTCGGTTGCTAATACCTGCGCGGACCTTCTTTATAAAATGGGTTGCAACCCGATTGTTTTGGTTGGGCAGGACCTTGCATATACCAATATCAAGGTTGATGACAAAAATAACAAAGATCCTAACATGATTATTGATCGGGATGTATATGGGAATTTGGTATACACCAGCACCGTTTTTGTATCAATGAGAAATTGGTTTGAAGGCTATTTTGAAAAAATAAAAGCAGATGTTGAGCTGCTTAATGTGACAGAAGGCGGACTGAATATTGAAAATACAGTTAACTGCGCGCTAAGAGATGTAGTTAAACGACTTGAAAACATGGACTTTGATATCGATGGTAAAATTTCCAACATATACAATAAGAGCAGGTTTTCTAAAGAATTGGCCACAAAATTTAATGAATTTAAAAGCAAGTTAAGCGGCGAAATAACAAAATTTGAAAGATTGTTTGAAGAACAGGATAAGATTGTTGATTCAATAAGTAAGGATATTTACCATCCCGCGAAAAATAGGATTATTTTTGAAAAAATGACTAGGAGGGTCAGTGAAATAACTGATCTGCTTCTTGATTCGACGCTGTACAATATTGCGTTAAAGAACATTGTGGATATTGATTTTTATATCATAAAGCTTGAAGTTGAAAGAGCGACTAAAGAGTTAAACGACTACAATGAAGTTAAAGCGGTATTTACAGATGCTATGAAGAGACAGGTAAGCCTTGAAAAGGAAAAAACAAAATTTATAAAAGAATGTTTAGATAAATAATAAATAAATAAATAAAGCCGCCAATGACGGCGGCTTTATTAAGAGCTTATTAATATTTACATTTTGTTTGATACATTATTAAATAAGTTTGCAATCTTTGGCCCGAGAATTACAAGCGCTGCAATAACAGCTACAGCAATAAGTGAAATTATTAGTCCGTATTCGACCATGCCTTGTCCTTTTTTACTGTGTAAATAAGCTTTTAAATAATCACTATACATTTTTAACATAAAATCTCCGCCTTTCGATAATTCGGTTTTGTTTTGGTAAATTGGTAAGTTAATATTTTGAATTATAATTTTTCAGATTTGCCGGCTTTTGTTTAATTGATTTTTGCGTTGCCTTATATTTATATTATAAAATTTATAGAACGATAATTCTATATGTCATCAGTACTCATTTTTATGGTACTATTATACTAGAACTATACTAGGAAATTAATAAGACCCATAGTTATATTTTGCTATTAAAATGCGCGTAAATACAAGAAAATGGGGCGATTATCATAAGAATAGAACATATTGCTGTATGGACAAACGACATTGAAAGGCTTGCCAAATTCTATGAAAAATATTTTGATGGCAAAAGAAATGAAAAATACATAAATGAAAGTAAGGGCTTTGAATCCTATTTTCTGATATTTGAAGGAGCAACCAGGCTTGAAATAATGTCTAAGAAGGATTTGTCCATTATTTCTGCAAATTCTTCCATTGTAGGTTTAGCTCATATTGCTTTTTCGGTAGGCAGTGAACAGAAAGTTATAGAACTGACCGACAAGCTAATAAACGATGGATATAAATTATTTTCAAAGCCGAGAATAACTGGTGATGGTTATTTTGAGAGCGCGGTAATGGACCCTGATGGTAATATTGTCGAAATAACAAAATAATGCTATTATTTTGTTTGGAAATAATAGTATGACAATATTATGCTATCCATAAACAATTAATTCTATTGTAAAATTTAACAAATGAATTTAAATTAATAATAAGTATATTTAGATTTATATAAAAAGCAATTAATCTTTTACATTTGCCTATCACAAAATAACGTTAAAGCGTTCGTTATTTTGCTCCGTCAAATGTAAGATTAATAGTGCTTTTTATATAGGTAATGTTCGACACAAAACAGTCTCATAAATTAATGGTAAAGCAGTTTGCGCTAAGGCAGTATCAAAAAGAAAACTTGTCAACTGGACCATAATTCCTTTGTTAAGTCGCCAATTCTTTTAATTTTCTTTGTATAAAGGGGGGTGCTTTTTGGTGGTATTAAATGATAATGTTCTGCAAAAACTCAATGAAACGCTTAAGCAAAGCAGAAAGTCCCATTTTAATAAAAAAAGAATACCCGATAAAAAAATATTTTCATTTGAAGATTTTAAAATGATACCTTTTACAACAAAAGAAGATATATTAAAAAATGCGCCTGATGGATTTGTCTGTGTGCCTAATAAAGAGCTTTACCAGTATAATGAGCGCTTCAGATTAACTGATGAAGCTTCTGTTTCATGGTTCACAAAGAGTGATCTGATTGATTGCGCAAGAAGAATTAATATAGGCGGAATAGGTTTTAACGAAAATGATAGGGTGCTTGTAAGATTTCCGCGCTCTTTATCCAGTACTGCTCATTTTACGCATATTGCTGCTCAGATGAAAAACGCGTGTGTTATTCCGACAAGTTCAGAAAATAATATAACACCCTTCCCCAGGATTGTTTATTTGATGAAAAAACTTGAGATAACAGTTTTGGCTACTTTGCCGGCCCATGCAATGTTTATTGCTGAGGCTGCTCAAATTATGGGATACAATATTAAATCCGACTTTAAAGCTCTAAGAGCCATATATATTGCCGGAGAGGCTCTAACACAAAGCAAAAGGAAACTATTAGAAAAGATATGGGATGTACCCGTATTTGACAATTTTGGAGCTTCTGAAATAGGACCGCTCATGATAGAATGTATTCACAGGAATACCCATCCATTAGAAGACAGCTTTTTATTTGAAATACTGGACGAGTCGTTAATTAGAGAGGTTGAACCTGGAGAAACAGGCTTACTGGCTGTTACAACACTGACCAGAAGGGCTGCTCCCCTTATAAGATATCTGACCGGCGACCGCGCAAAAAGAGTTTATAATAAGTGCCCCTGCGGCAGAGAGTCTTCAATGGAGATACAAGTAAGAAAAAAGGATAGCATAATAATTGAAAATCGGGAATTTGACTTGTGGATTTTAGAAGAGATGGTTTCTCATTTGCCCTATAATGGTATGTGGGTTTCAGAACCATACAAGGATGGTATAAAATTCATCATAGAGAAGGAAAATGATAATGTATCGATGACAAGCGAGATGAAAAAAAGGCTTGAAGAAAATTATCGTGTCAGTATCTATATTGAATTAGTTGAAAAGGGTTCATTAAAGAATAGACAGAAATTAATTAATCCTGTTACTTTAAATTCAAAAAATTTAAATGATGGGGGAGAACAGCCATTTTGCGCAAACCATGTAAGTTGCTCGGAGCTGTTTAATGAAAAATTCCTTTGGAGAAATAACTTGCTGTTGAAAGGCTGGAAGATATAAATTACGTGTAAAAACTCTTTGACACCCCGTTTTAATAAAAGTCTTTGATGAACCGAACTAAATATTAAAAATCAATTAGGTAGTATCAAAAAATAAACTGGTCAACTGGTCGTTTCAAAAACTTGATATAATGGGTTTTCGTCATTCAAGACTTGAACAAGGAATTTTTTGAAACTCCCTAAACATTTTACATCCATTTATTGACCCATATCCCATTTTACAGAAACCCTAAAAATCAAGTACAATAAAAAAGAGGAAGGTGTTTGAAAATAGCCAAAAATT
>JAUZPS010000031.1 GCA_030705945.1 Bacillota bacterium | reverse complement strand
CACAGCCAGTAAAAGAACATGTTCCTCAGGATGAAGCTGCATAAATCGAAGCTAAATTCACAGAAGTTGGAGCAACTTGCGAATTAAAATACTGAATCTATAAGAAAAAGCTTCTTAACTTAGGTTAAGAAGCTTTTTCTATAATTATTAGCTTGAAGGTCAAAGTTTGCTCAATACCGCGCTTATTGATAACCGGATGCAAAGTTTTATATAAGTTCGCTTTGATGAGTCTCGCTACGCTTCATTGCACGCGCAAGCAACAAGGAAATGCCATTTCCGGTTATTGGGCGATGTAAGATTTATAATGGTTTTAAGGGCGTTTCAAAAAATTCCTTGTTCAAGTTTATATGACGAAAACCCATTATATCAAGTTTTTGAATCCACCAGTTGCTAAGTTTTTTTGATACTACCTAATTTAGATAAGGCTCAAGACCTTTCAGATTTCTTCATATGAAAACGGACGATAAATGGGAAATTTTAGAAAATAAAAGAATTTAAAAAAATACAAGAATTTTCTTGACAAGTTGTTCTTTCAATGGTAATATTATATACTGCGTTATAATTTCATGGTAAATTGGTACTTTATTAGAAAAATTACTATTTACTTAAATAAATTATAACACGATAGAATAAATAAGACAATAATTGTTAATAATATTTTAACAGGCCAGGTATTTTGTTAGTATATGTATTTTATCGTAAAAATATTCAGTAAAATAACTGGAAAAATGGCTCTAAATGAGCTTTATATAGATCATGCCTTAAATGGCGTTTATGAATATAAACGAATAATTACTGTATTTTCTGCATATTTATAGAATTTATAGCATGTATAAAATTGGTAATTATTTATAAATTCACTATCAGCTTTGTCTATTACATACCGCTTAAGTTGATCATAATGTTATCATTCAGCGCCAGCGCATGCAGCATGAGTCAACGCGGTGAATTTTTTGATGAAATTTTTCTTTTAAATCATAGTAATAAAATTTTTGGAAGGGGGCAGATTTTTAGCCACAGAAATTAGTCCATAAAAAGTCATAATTTATGAGGTGATATTTAATGGTACATCCCGTTAGTATGGGTAAAACTACAAGGATGAGCTACTCCAAAATTGATGAAGTTCTCGAAATGCCTAATCTTATTGAAGTTCAGAAGAATTCTTACAAATGGTTCCTCGAAGAGGGATTAAGAGAAGTATTCAGAGATGTGTCTCCAATAACCGATTACACAGGTAATCTGATTATGGACTTCGTTGATTATTCTCTGGATGATAGTCCTAAGTATAGTGTAGAAGAATGTAAAGAAAGAGACGCAACTTTTTCAGCTCCTCTCAAAGTAAAGGTCAGACTGATAAATAAAGAAACAGGAGAAGTTAAGGAACAGGAAATCTTCATGGGTGATTTCCCGCTTATGACTGACAACGGAACCTTTATAATCAATGGCGCGGAAAGAGTTATAGTAAGTCAGTTGGTTAGATCGCCGGGGATCTATTATTCTATGAAATTTGACAAGACTGGTAAAAAACTTTATTCAAATACTGTCATTCCAAATAGAGGAGCATGGCTTGAGTATGAAACAGATTCTAACGATATCATTTCTGTTAGAATCGATAGGACAAGAAAGCTGCCAATAACAGTCTTAATAAGAGCTTTGGGTTTTGGAACAGATTATGAAATCACTCAGCTTTTAGGTGAAGACGAACGTATTTTAGCTACAATACAAAAAGATAACTCAAAGACTACAGACGAAGGTTTATTGGAAGTTTATAAGAGGCTTAGGCCAGGTGAACCGCCAACAGTTGATAGCGCCCGTTCACTATTAAACAGTCTGTTCTTTGATTCTAAAAGATATGATTTAGCAAGGTTTGGGAGATTTAAGTTTAATAAAAAGCTTTCACTTGCTACAAGAATATATGGATTTACAGCAGCTGAAAACATAGTGCATCCTGAAACCGGCGAGATTCTTGCCGCTGAAGGTGAAATTATTGACAGAGAAAAGTCTGTCGTTATCGAAAACTCAGGAATTAGCTTTGTTTATGTATCAGCTGAGGGCAAGAGCATCAAAGTAATCGGAAACAGAATGGTTGACATCAAAGCTTATGTGGATTTCGATGTCAGCGATACTGGTATTAACGAAAAGGTTAAGTACGACGTGCTCACTGGAATATTGCAGGAAAACAAGACTGAAGCCGAAATTAAAAAAGCATTGAAAGAAAACATTTCTGATCTTATACCAAAGTTTATAACTATTGATGATATAGTTGCTTCAATCAGTTATATAATTAATCTTGCTTATGGAATCGGATCGGTTGATGATATAGACCACCTTGGAAACAGAAGACTCCGTTCGGTTGGAGAGCTTCTTCAGAACCAGTTCAGAATCGGTTTGGCAAGAATGGAGAGAGTTGTAAGAGAAAGAATGACTATTCAGGATATTGATATTGTAACTCCTCAGGCTCTCATCAACATAAGACCGGTTGCAGCAGCTATAAAAGAGTTCTTTGGAAGCAGTCAGTTATCTCAGTTTATGGATCAGACAAACCCATTGGCTGAGCTTACGCATAAAAGAAGGTTAAGCGCATTAGGACCTGGTGGTTTGAGCAGAGAGAGAGCAGGCTTCGAAGTCCGTGACGTTCACCACTCTCACTATGGCCGTATGTGTCCTATAGAAACTCCTGAAGGACCGAACATCGGACTTATTGGATCACTGAGCACTTTTGCGAGAATTAATGAATATGGATTTATTGAAGCGCCTTATAGAAAGGTTGAAAAGGAAGTCGGTCTAGTAACAGATGAGATAATTTATCTCACTGCAGATGAAGAAGACAAATACTTTGTGGCTCAGGCAAACGAACCTTTAAATGAAGAGGGTAAATTTGCCGCTAAGAAGGTTGCTGTAAGATATAGAGAAGAAATTCTCGAAATTGAACACAGTAAAGTCGATTTTATGGATGTATCGCCAAAACAGCTGGTATCAGTTGCGACTGCAATGATTCCGTTCCTTGAAAATGATGACGCTAACCGCGCTCTCATGGGATCAAACATGCAACGTCAGGCGGTTCCTCTTATTAACGCCCAGTCGCCTATCATAGGAACTGGTATAGAATACAAGGCTGCCAAGGATTCTGGCGTTGTTGTTCTTGCCAAGAATGAGGGCGTTGTGGAAAAGGTTTCAGCAAGTGAAATTGTTATAAGGACAACATCCGGCAAAAAGGACGTATACAAGCTTCTCAAGTATATGCGTTCAAATCAGGGTACCTGTATAAATCAAAGGCCGATTGTAAGAAAAGGCGAAGTAATGAAGAAGGGCGATGTTATAGCTGACGGTCCTTCGACACAATTAGGCGAAATAGCTCTTGGAAGAAACATTCTCATCGGTTTTATGACATGGGAAGGTTACAACTACGAGGATGCTATTTTGATAAGCGAAAAACTTGTTAAAGACGATGTGTTTACATCAATTCATATAGAAGAATACGAAGCAGAATCAAGGGATACAAAGCTTGGTCCTGAAGAAATTACAAGGGATATTCCAAATGTCAGTGAAGAATCGTTAAAAGACTTGGATGACAGAGGAATAATAAGAATTGGCGCAGAGGTAAGAGCGGGAGATATACTCGTAGGTAAGGTAACTCCAAAGGGAGAAACTGAGCTTACCGCTGAAGAAAGACTTTTAAGAGCTATCTTCGGTGAAAAAGCAAGAGAAGTCAGAGATACATCATTAAGGGTTCCTCATGGTGAATCCGGTATTATCGTCGACGTTAAGGTGTTTACCAGAGAAAACGGTGATGAACTTCCACCGGGAGTAAATCAACTTGTTAGAGTATATATAGCTCAGAAGAGAAAAATATCTGTCGGTGACAAGATGGCGGGAAGACACGGTAATAAAGGGGTTATCTCGAGAATATTGCCGGAAGAAGATATGCCTTTCCTACCGGACGGAACACCGCTTGAAATAGTTTTGAACCCACTTGGGGTTCCATCCCGTATGAATATCGGTCAGGTGCTTGAAGTACACTTAGGTTTTGCTGCAAAAGCGCTTGGCTGGAAGATAGCAACGCCGGTATTTGACGGCGCCACAGAGGAAGACATTATTGAAACACTGAAAATGGCAAGCCTTGATCCTGACGGAAAGACGGTTCTTTACGATGGAAGAAGCGGAATGCCATTTGACAACAGAGTTACAGTTGGATACATGTATATATTGAAGCTTGCTCACCTTGTTGATGACAAGATTCACGCACGTTCAACAGGACCATACTCGCTCGTTACTCAGCAGCCATTAGGCGGTAAAGCTCAGTTCGGCGGACAGAGATTCGGAGAAATGGAAGTTTGGGCCTTAGAGGCATATGGAGCGGCTTATACCCTTCAGGAAATTCTCACGGTTAAGTCTGACGACGTTGTAGGTAGGGTAAAAACCTATGAGGCAATCGTTAAAGGCGAAAATGTTCCTGAGCCTGGTATACCGGAATCCTTCAAGGTATTGATAAAAGAACTTCAGAGCTTGTGCCTTGATGTTAAGGTTTACTCTGAAGAGCAGGAAGAAATAGCGATAAAAGAATCAATCGAGGATGAACTTGAAGAGCTTAATGTTAACATAGAAGGTAGAGAAGACGAAGTTCCGATAGCGGATTTTGACGAGATCGTAGAAGATATTCCAGAAGAGGAACTGGACATTGACGAATTTGAAATCGGAGATATAAGCACAGGAGATCCTATGGAAGAAGTAATGTCCGATGACCTGTTCTCCGACGGAGAAGATTTCGGCAACGGATTCGATGACGACGATATTATCTAAGGGAGGGAGAGAAGCCGATGTTTGAACTAAATAACTTTGATTCCATTAAAATAGGCCTAGCATCTCCGGAAAAGATAAGGGAATGGTCAAGGGGAGAGGTAAAAAAGCCTGAAACCATAAACTATAGAACATTAAAGCCTGAAAGAGACGGCTTGTTCTGTGAAAGAATTTTCGGACCGCAAAAGGACTGGGAATGTCACTGCGGAAAATATAAAAGGATCAGATATAAAGGAATTGTTTGTGATAGATGCGGTGTTGAAGTAACCCGTTCAAAAGTAAGAAGAGAAAGAATGGGACACATCGAATTGGCAGCTCCTGTATCCCATATTTGGTATTTTAAAGGTATTCCTAGCCGCATGGGTTTAATTCTGGATATGTCACCTAGAATACTTGAAAAGATTCTGTACTTTGCATCCTATGTTGTAATTGATCCGGGACAAACTCCGTTATCAAAGAAACAGCCCTTAAATGAGAAGGAATACAGAGACAGCCTTGAAAAATTCGGACCTAAGTTCCGCGCGGAAATGGGCGCGGAGGCTATTAAAGAGCTCCTCCAGGAAATTAATCTGGAAGAAATGTCAAAGGAACTTAGAGCAGAATTAGAAGAAACTACAGGACAAAAAAGGATAAGAACAATAAAGAGATTGGAAGTTGTTGAATCCTTCAGACTTTCAACAAACAGACCAGAATGGATGATTATGGATGTTGTTCCGGTAATTCCTCCTGAACTGCGTCCTATGGTTCAGTTAGATGGCGGTAGATTTGCGACATCAGACTTAAATGATTTATATAGAAGAGTTATAAACAGGAACAACCGTTTAAAGAGACTTCTTGATTTGGGAGCTCCTGATATCATAGTAAGAAATGAGAAGAGAATGCTGCAGGAAGCAGTTGATGCTCTCATAGACAATGGTAGAAGAGGAAGACCTGTAACAGGTCCTGGTAACAGACCGTTAAAATCCCTTTCAGATATGTTAAAGGGTAAACAGGGACGTTTCCGTCAGAACCTTTTGGGTAAGCGTGTTGACTATTCAGGCCGTTCGGTTATTGTTGTAGGTCCTGACCTTAAGATATTCCAATGCGGTCTCCCTAAGGAAATGGCGCTCGAACTCTTTAAACCTTTTGTAATGAAAAAGCTCGTAAATGACGGTCTTGCTCATAACATAAAGAGCGCGAAGAGGATGGTAGAAAGAGTCAGAAATGAAATATGGGACGTATTAGAAGATGTTATAAAAGAACATCCAGTGCTTCTAAACCGTGCCCCAACCCTTCACAGACTGGGTATTCAGGCATTTGAGCCCGTTCTTGTCGAAGGTAGAGCGTTGAAGCTCCATCCGTTGGTTTGTACAGCTTACAACGCGGACTTCGATGGTGACCAGATGGCCGTTCACGTGCCTTTGTCAGCTGAAGCTCAATCAGAAGCAAGATTCCTGATGTTGTCGGCGAATAACCTGTTAAAGCCGCAGGACGGCAAGCCGGTTACAGTTCCTACACAGGACATGGTTTTAGGAAGTTACTACCTTACAATAGAAAAGCCTAACGAACCTGGAGAGGGCAATGTATATGCTACTCCGGAAGAAGCGATAATGGCTTACGATACCGGATTCTTAGGACTTCATGCTCCTATCAGGGTCAGAATAAAGAAATTGATAAGAGGAGTTTTGGAGCAAAGAATTATTAACGCAACTGCTGGAAGATTGATTTTCAATGAAGCTATACCACAGGATTTAGGCTATGTAGACAGAAGTGACCCTGAAAAGGAAGCGGATCTTGAAATAACCTTCCTTGTGGACAGAAAAGCCCTCGGACGCATTATAGATAAGTGTATAAGAACTCATGGCACCACAGAGACCGCGATTGTTTTAGACAAAATAAAGTCCTTAGGCTTTAAGTTCTCGACAAAAGGAGCTATAACAATCAGCGTATCCGATATGGTTATACCTGAAATTAAGCAGCGTTATCTAAAAGAAACTGAAGAAAGAATTGAAAATATAGTCAAACAGTACAAGAGAGGTTTGATATCAGACGAAGAAAGATACAACTCAGTAATCACAGCATGGACGGAAACTGTTGAAAACGTTACACAGGCCTTGATGGCCAACCTCGACAGGTTTAATCCTGTGTACATGATGGCTCACTCAGGAGCGAGAGGTAACGTTAACCAGATAAGACAGCTGGCTGGTATGAGAGGTCTTATGGCGGACACCTCTGGTAAAACCATAGAAATACCTATAAAAGCTAACTTCCGTGAAGGTCTTAACGTTCTTGAGTACTTCATATCTACACACGGAGCTAGAAAAGGTCTTGCGGATACAGCCTTAAGAACAGCTGACTCAGGATATCTCACACGTCGTCTTGTTGATGTAAGTCAGGATGTTATAGTAAGAGAAATGGACTGTGGTACAAGAAGAGGTATTGTAGTTTTTGATATTAAAGATGGATCAGAAGTAATAGAGGGCCTTGAAGAAAGAATAACAGGAAGATACACCGCTGAAAACGTTGTTCATCCTGAAACAGGCGAGATATTAATCGAAGCTGGCAAGATGATCAGGGAAAATGTAGCAAGTAAGATTGTTAAAGCCGGCTATAAGAAACTCAAGATCAGGTCAGTATTGACATGCCACTCAGAATACGGCGTATGCGCTAAGTGCTATGGCGCCAACCTTGCGACTGGGGAAGATTGTAATGTCGGTGAAGCGGTCGGAATTATTGCGGCTCAATCAATCGGTGAGCCAGGTACGCAGCTTACGATGAGAACCTTCCATACAGGTGGTGTTGCCGGTGATGACATCACTCAAGGTTTGCCTCGTGTCGAAGAATTGTTCGAAGCGAGAAAACCAAAGGGACTTGCGATTATATCTGAAATACCCGGTACCGTAAAAATAAGTGAAACTAAGAAGAAGAGAGAAGTAATAATCACTTCTGAAGATGGAGATACAAGGAACTACCTGATACCTTACGGTTCAAGAATTAAGGTAGCTGACGGAGAAGTTGTTGAAGCCGGTGATGAGTTGACTGAAGGTTCGGTTAATCCTCATGACATACTCAAAATTAAAGATGTCAATGGCGTTCAATCATACCTCTTGCAGGAAGTTCAACGCGTTTACAGATTGCAGGGTGTTGATATCAATGATAAACATATAGAAGTAATTGTAAGGCAGATGCTCCGCAAGGTTAAGGTTGAAGAAGCTGGAGATACAACTCTTCTGCCGGGAAGTCTTGTTGATATATTTGATTTCGACGAAGAGAATGCAAAAGCATTAGCAGAAGGAAAGAGAGTCGCTGAGGCTAAGAGAACATTGCTTGGTATAACCAAGGCGTCCCTTGCTACTGAATCCTTCCTGTCAGCGGCATCCTTCCAGGAAACAACAAGGGTATTAACAGAAGCGGCTATTAAAGGCAAGATCGACCCGTTGGTTGGACTTAAGGAAAACGTTATTATCGGTAAATTGATTCCTGCAGGTACTGGAATGAGCAGATACAAAGATATCAACATCAGTACTGTAGGTGTAGAATAAAGAAGCGTCATCAACATTTTAAGACTTGTTGAAATAAAAATTAATTAGGTATATAAAAAGCACTATTAATCTTACATTTGACGGAGCAAAATAACGAACGCTTTAACGTTATTTTGCGATAGGCAAATGTAAAAGATTAATTGCTTTTTATATAGTATCAAAAAATAAACTGGGAGTTTCAAAAACTTGATATAATGGGTTTTCATCATACAAAACTTGAACAAGGAATTTTTTGAAACTCCCTTATTTAAAATAAAAATAAAAGGAGTTGGTTTTTTTAGAGACCGACTCCTTAAATCTTGACAAAATAATTATAAAGTTATAAAATATCATAGTATGTAATTTAGATATTAATAGTTGTAAATTTATGTAAATGCTTTTGAAAACTAAATTAAAATGATTATTAATCTTGCATTAAGCAGAGCAAAATAACAACAGCTTTACAGTATTCTGCGATAGATAAATGTAAAAGATTAATTGATTTTAACATAAATAATAGTCAAAATATAATTTCATATAGTAAATGCTCTTTTCTTAATGAAAGGATTAGAAGCTTCTTATAATTACATACTGCCTGAATCAAGCTTACTTAGTAAGTATTTTCAGAATTGTGATATATGATTTTTAAGAAGTTATAAAGCTGATTATTGATAGGTTTTAATAATCATGAATTTTTAAATCCGCATATGGCATATAATATTCATATTTTAATATAAGAATAATATATATTATTTGAGTTAGAGTGGATTTTCCTGGAGGGTAAAAGGTGTTAGAGAGTATTAAAAGCAGTAAAAAGACAATAGGTGTAAGACAGTCGCTTAAAGCTGTCGAAAATGGGCTGGCAGGTACAGTTTATATTGCAAAAGACGCTGATGAAAAAGTTGTAAGAAATATTAAAGATATGTGCTTAAGCAATCAGGTACAGGTTGTTTACATCGACAGTATGAAACAACTCGGTAAAGCTTGCGGCATAGAAGTCGGAGCCGCAGTCGCGTGTATTTTAAAGTAGCAGGTTAACAAATTAATATAAATTTAACCGTAGAAACGAAAGGAGGTGAAGTAATGCCAACGTTTAACCAATTAGTAAGAAAAGGCAGAGAAGCTGTTGAGAAAAAATCAACTGCTCCAGCGCTTCAGAAAGGATTTAACTCCATTAAGAAGCAGCCAACAGATTTGAGCGCGCCTCAAAAACGTGGTGTATGTACTGTTGTTAAAACTACTACTCCTAAAAAACCAAACTCAGCTTTGAGAAAGGTTGCAAGGGTACGTTTAACAAACGGTATAGAAGTAACTGCTTATATTCCTGGAATAGGACACAACTTACAGGAACATAGTGTTGTTCTTATAAGAGGAGGTAGGGTTAAGGACCTTCCTGGTGTTAGATACCATATTGTTAGAGGAACTCTTGATACTGCAGGTGTTGCAAAAAGAATGCAGTCACGTTCAAAATATGGAGCTAAGAGACCAAAGGCCGGAGCTGTAAAGAAATAAGATTCGTACAACGTGCAATGCCCGTAGTATGAAAATTTAATAAGTGCAAAGTACGTTGTTTAAATATATATATATTTGCAAGTACGAGCGCTAACGACGGTAGTGTCATAGACACATGCTGCGAGTACCTATGATAATATTATCATAAGAAGGAGGGAAGCAAAGTGCCAAGAAAAGGACATGTTCCAAAGAGAGATGTTCTGCCTGATCCGTTATTTAACGATAAGGTAGTTACAAAATTAATTAATAACTTAATGCTTCAGGGGAAAAAAGGTGTAGCTCAGAAAATTTGCTACGACGCTTTTGATATATTGAAGGCTAAAACAGGAAAAGATCCATTAGAAGTTTTTGAGCAATGCTTAAACAACATTATGCCTGTTTTAGAAGTTAAAGCTAGAAGAGTTGGTGGAGCTACTTATCAGGTTCCAATGGAAGTTAGACCTGAAAGAAGACAGGCATTAGGTCTTAGATGGTTGGTTAGCTACTCCCGCGCAAGAGGAGAGAGAACCATGAAAGAAAGACTTGCTGCTGAGATTTTAGACGCAACCAACAGCTTAGGCGGAGCTTACAAGAAAAAAGAAGAAACTCATAAAATGGCTGAAGCAAACAAAGCATTTGCTCATTACAGATGGTAATAGTAAATTCAAAATGTATTCAATGTCCAAAATATATTGTCGTTTCAATGATTTCTTATTTGGGCGCAATGGATATTTGAAAGGAAGGTTAAGATGCCCAGGCAATTTACTCTAGAAAACACAAGAAACATAGGAATAATGGCACACATAGATGCAGGGAAAACTACTACGACTGAGAGAATCTTGTTCTACACCGGCAGGGTTCACAAAATAGGTGAAGTTCATGAAGGCGCCGCTACAATGGACTGGATGGAACAGGAACAGGAAAGAGGTATAACAATAACATCAGCTGCAACAACAGCTGAGTGGAAGGGTAGAAGGATAAATATTATCGATACACCTGGACACGTTGACTTTACCGTTGAAGTTGAAAGATCACTGCGTGTGCTTGATGGTTCAGTTACATTGTTCTGCGCTAAGGGCGGTGTTGAACCTCAGTCAGAAACAGTATGGAGACAGGCGGATAAATATAATGTTCCTCGTATGGCGTATGTCAACAAAATGGACATTATGGGAGCTGATTTCTTCAATTGTGTAAAAATGATGAAAGAAAGGCTTAAAGCCAATGCTGTTCCATTGCAATTACCAATAGGTAAGGAAGATTACTTCAAGGGTATTGTGGATCTTGTTAAAATGAAAGCGTATTTTTATAAAGACGATTTGGGCAAGATAATTGAAGAAGGTCCTATACCTGCTGATATGAAAGATGATGTTGATGAGTACCACACAAATCTTCTCGAAAACGTTGCTGAATTGGATGAAGAAGCAATGATGAAGTATTTGGAAGGTGAAGTATTAACTGAGGAAGAAATTAAAACTTGTATAAGAAAAGCTACAATAATGGGTAAAATAGTACCTGTTACTTGTGGATCATCATACAAAAACAAAGGTGTTCAACAGTTATTGGACGCTGTTATCGATTACATGCCATCACCATTGGATATACCTGCTATAAAAGGTCTTTCAGTGGAGGGTGAAGAAGAAGTGGAGAGACCTCCTATAGACGATGGTCCATTCTCTGCTTTAGCATTTAAGATAATGACTGACCCATTTGTTGGAAAACTTTGCTTCTTCAGAGTTTATTCCGGTAAACTCAGCTCAGGCTCATACGTATTGAACTCAACTAAAAATAAAAGAGAAAGAATCGGAAGAATTCTTCAGATGCATGCAAACCACAGAGAAGAAATCGAAATGGTTTACTCCGGAGATATTGCTGCAGCTATAGGATTAAAAGATACAACAACTGGAGATACTTTATGTAATGAGGATAATCCGATAATTCTCGAATCAATGGAATTCCCAGAACCTGTTATACACGTTGCAATTGAACCTAAAACAAAAGCAGCTCAGGATAAGATGGGTATTGCGTTGCAGAAGCTTGCTGAAGAAGATCCAACATTTAAAACCTTTACTGATCAAGAAACTGGCCAGACTATAATAGCAGGTATGGGTGAACTTCACCTTGAAATTATAGTTGACCGTATGATGAGAGAGTTCAAGGTTGAAGCAAATGTTGGTAAGCCACAAGTTTCATACAAGGAAACAATCCGTAAAGCTATTAGGTCAGAAGGTAAGTTTGTGCGTCAGTCAGGTGGTAAAGGTCAGTACGGTCACTGCTGGCTCGAAATTGAACCACAGGAACCAGGCGCAGGTTATACTTTCGTTAATAAAATCGTTGGTGGAGCTATTCCAAAAGAATATATTCCAGCTATCGACGCAGGTATACAGGAAGCAATGAATCACGGTGTTCTAGCAGGATACCAGGTTCTTGATGTTAAGGTTACCCTCGTAGACGGATCATACCATGAAGTTGACTCCTCTGAAATGGCATTTAAAATTGCCGGTTCAATGGGCTTCAAGGAAGGCTGTAAAAAAGCAAATCCTGCGCTTCTCGAACCTATGATGAAGGTTGATGTAACAGTTCCTGAAGAATATATGGGAGATGTTATCGGAGACCTGAACTCAAGAAGAGGAAGAATCGAAGGTATGGAATCTAGAGCCGGAGCTCAGGTTGTTGGCGCATTTGTTCCACTTTCTGAAATGTTCGGTTACGCAACAACATTGCGTTCAAGAACTCAAGGAAGAGGAGTATACTCCATGCAGTTCGACCATTACGAAGAAGTTCCTAAGAATATACAGGAAACAATCGTAAAAACTAGGAGTACTGGCAGCAACGCTTAGTCCATAATATTTTTAAGTGTTTGTATTTAAAAAGTATTTATATTAAAAGAAATAGATCAGATACATTTGTCTAATGCAAAATAACGTTGAGTTATCCGTTATTTTGCTCAGTCAAATGTAAGGATAAAATGCTTTTAATATTGAATATGATTTACTTCAGGAATATTTTTTCCTGTTGATATACCAATAAATTCATTAAATCTTTAGTAATTTATAATTAAAGGAGGATTTTATAATGGCAAAGGCTAAATATGAAAGAAATAAACCCCACGTTAACATTGGAACAATAGGACATGTTGACCACGGTAAAACATCATTAACAGCAGCTATAACAAAAGTATTAGGTTTCTTGGGAAAAGCTAGCTATACAGCATATGACCAAATCGACAAGGCTCCGGAAGAAAGAGAAAGAGGAATCACTATTTCAACAGCTCACGTTGAATATGAAACTGATAACAGACACTATGCTCACGTTGACTGCCCAGGCCATGCTGACTATGTTAAAAACATGATCACTGGAGCTGCTCAGATGGATGGAGCTATACTCGTTGTTTCAGCTGCGGATGGTCCAATGCCACAGACAAGAGAACACATTCTTCTTTCCCGTCAGGTTGGTGTGCCATACATAGTTGTTTTCTTAAACAAGTGTGATATGGTTGATGACGAAGAACTTATCGAATTAGTTGAAATGGAATTAAGAGAACTCTTAACTTCATATGAATTCCCAGGTGATGATATTCCGATCGTTAGAGGATCAGCATTAGTTGCTCTTGAATCAACATCAACAGATGTAAACGCTCCAGAATATCAGCCAATCATGAAGCTGATGGAAGAAGTTGACAGATTCATACCTACTCCTGAAAGACCAACTGACAAGCCATTCCTTATGCCTGTTGAAGATGTTTTCTCAATCACAGGTCGTGGAACTGTTGCTACAGGTAGGGTTGAAAGAGGCGTATTGAAGGTAAGTGATGAAGTTGAACTTCTCGGCTTAGCAGAACAAGCAAAGAAAGTTGTTGTAACAGGTGTTGAAATGTTCAGAAAACTTCTCGATCAGGCTGTTGCAGGCGACAATATCGGAGCTCTCTTAAGAGGTGTTCAGAGAACTGATATCGAAAGAGGACAGGTTTTAGCTAAACCAGGTTCAATCAAACCACACACTCATTTCCAAGGTCAAGTTTACGTTTTAACTAAAGAAGAAGGTGGAAGACATACTCCTTTCTTCAATGGTTACAGACCACAGTTCTATTTCAGAACTACTGACGTTACAGGTGTTGCTGAATTACCAGCAGGTACAGAAATGTGTATGCCTGGTGACCACATCACTATGACAATTAAACTTATCGCTCCTATAGCTATGGAAGAAGGTTTAAGATTCGCTATCCGTGAAGGTGGTAGAACAGTAGGATCAGGTACTGTTACAAAGATTATTGAATAATCTTTATATAATAAGAAGCCGGGACTAAAATCCCGGCTTTTTAATTTATATCGAGAAATGTAATACAACATTACACTTTATCATCTAAGAAGTCAGTGTCAAAAAGCGCTAAAACATCTCCAATTGAGGTATGTGAGGCTGCAATTGTTCCAACAGGCAGCTCGATTGTGCTTACAGCATTTTTCACAAAGCTTGACACCCTCCAGGGTTTTATTCCTATTATTATTGAAATCACAGTATTATTCTTATCAATAAAGACAATATCCAGTGGAATCCTCATAAAAAACATGTGTATTGAGTTGCATGGACTAATTAATAAACCTGCTCCATGGGATAGCTCTTTTTTACCCATAAGACCCATAAATCTTGAAAAAAAATTATCCGCAACTTTCAATTCGTAAGCTAAAAAGGTCTCTTTACTTTTGTTAAATAATTTCATAAGATATTCCTTCTTCTATAAAGTTTATTTTTCTCCAAATATCTCTTGTTTTCTTAGATTTTCATATATAATTATATTAAAAATGATTAACCTTTTACATTTTACAGAGCGAGATAACGTTAAATCGTTCGATATATTTATCGTAAGAATAATAAATTTATATTATTTATTTCAGACATTATAATTTAGTTGACGTATAATATATAAAAAGCACTATTAATCTTACATTTGACGGAGCAAAATAACGAACGCTTTAACGTTATTTTGTGATAGGCAAATGTAAAAGATTAATTGCTTTTTATATAGAAACACGATTAAATTTTGATTCTGGACTTTGAAGTTTTGTGAGAAAATGATCCGAAAGTAATCGAAATGATAATAAAAATAACATATGGAAGGGGGGATATCGTTTGGACCCGGCAATAAGTGATGTTGAACTGATTAATAGGTGCATTAAAGGCGATCAGGATGCGTTTTCCGAGATTGTTAGCAGATATAAAAGACTTGTATTTAAGGTAGTTTTTAATATAATTAATAATGAGCATGAAGTAAATGATATATCACAAGAAGTATTCTTAAAAGTTTATAAGAATCTTAGAAGTTACAATCCTGAGTATAAGTTTTCTACATGGATAGTAAAGGTTGCAACAAATCATTGTCTTGATACGGTCAGGAAAAAGAAAGTAGATTCATTATCAATAGAAGAAGCAGCAGATGTTTCCGATAAAAACGATACCCCTGAGGAATCTTATATACGGAAAGAAAAGGTTCAGCGTATAAGAGAGGCGATTTCCGAATTGCCTGAAAAGTACCGAGTACCTATAATACTTTTTCATCAGAATGGTTTATCATATGAAGAAATGATGAAGGTCATGAATGAGCCGATAACAATAATCAAGAACAGGCTTTATAGAGCAAGACTAATGCTTAAAGGCAAGTTAATTCCAGAAGGAAAGGAGGGAACTCTATGAGTTGTGAAAAATACAGCCCCCTGATAATGAAATACTTTGACGGGAATATCGCTGACACCGATAAAGATAGTTTATTAGAACATCTAAATATATGCCATGTTTGCAGCGAAGAGTTTAACAGCCTCAAGGAGATATTTAATTGCCTGGAGGAAGACGATAAAGATAGTATTGTGGAGCCCCCTCTGAATTTTGAAGCATCGGTTATGGATAAAGTCCGGTTGTATGAGGAACAGAGAAGAAAGAAAATCGAAAGATTGCTTATAATTATATATGGAACATCATTTGCAATATTAGGAGTTATTAGCGTGCTTGCTGTTATTTATTTCAGAAGTACCGGAGGGCTAAGCCACATCAGCAAAGATCAAGGACTTAGCGATATTTTCTGGGGAATAGTTTTCTTTGTATACAGCGCAGTTAAGAATATATCCCTTATATTTAAAGACAGCTTAAGTAGTTATGGTAATTATTACATTTTTGTTTTTGGCCTTATCATTTATCTGATAATACAAAAAAGTATAGTAAAAAATGAAGATAACGCTCAAAATAGTTAATGAATTAAGTAGTTAATAAATACTCTTTAAAAATAACGTTTGGTTGCATACAACCATTAAATGCCTTGGATAATTATACCAGCTATTAAATACCTGTAATGGTCATTTGATAGTTGGTATTTTTACGTTTGTTTATCTACACATTCACAATATAATTTGTTAAAGATGCCTTAATCATCCTGCAATAGCAAAATCTTTTATTGATTTATCTAATTATTATGGAATTAAAGATATGATTTTAAAAAATTTCTGTTATAATAATTATTATCTGATGCTATATAAATTCCGATATAAATCTCAGATTTTGTTTTAATTGGCAGTTAAAAATTATTTATATATTGATTTAGATTAATTGTTTTATTATACTTTAACATGGTTAATATTTATGGTATTGGTTAT
This sequence comes from Bacillota bacterium, assembly GCA_030705945.1. Lineage (GTDB taxonomy): Bacteria > Bacillota > Clostridia > Acetivibrionales > DSM-2933 > Pseudobacteroides. The sequence goes on along the minus strand of JAUZPS010000031.1, from coordinate 2,217 downwards.
TAAAATATGATTGATTATAATTTTTACGAACTATTAAGGAGGTCATTTTAAAATGATATCAAAAGAAGTTATTATAAAAAACCATTCTGGTCTTGACTCAAAACAAGCAGCTATGTTTATCCAGAAGGCGTCAAATTATAAATCCGGGATTTGGATTGAAAAGGGCGAAAGGAAAGCGAACGCTAAAAGCTTATTAGGCATGCTGTCACTTGGAATTTCCAGTGGGACAAAAGTAGTGTTGATAGCTGATGGTGAAGATGAGGAGAGCGCAATTGCAAATCTTGAGAAGTATTTGACAGCTGGATTGCTTGAGGGTGTCTAATACATGGGAAGACTTGTTTTAGAGGGGGCGCCTGCTTCAAACGGCGTAGGTATTGGAAGAGTTTATATATTCGAACAAACCGGACTCGAAATTAACAGGGGGAAAATTAAGGAAAGTTATATTAATGATGAAGTAATAAGACTTGAGGTAGCCATTGATAAAACTCTGATGGAAATATGCGACCTCAGCAACGATATCAGGCAAAGGCTTGAAGCCGAGGGCAGAATGATTTTTGAAGCATATAAAGCTATACTTGAAGATAAATATTTTATAGATGAGATTAAGGATTTAATAACAGTAAAAAAAATATTTGCAGAAAATGCAGTTGATATATGTATTAATAATTATATTGCGGCTATTGAAATAAGCGATAATGATTATGTTAAACAAAGCATACTGGACTTAAAGGAGATTGGCGGCAGAATTATCAGAAATATTATCGGAGGCAAAACTGTAAAGCAGCAGTTGGAAGATATGGAGAGCAAGAGGATAATAGGGATAAGATGCCTTACGCCATGGCTTGCGGCAGCAATTGGTAAAAAAAATGTGATTGGCGTTGTGGCTGAAGAGGGAGCGGCATATCTTTCACATACTGCTATAATTTTAAGAGGCTTGGGAATTCCTCTTTTAAATAAAATTTCATATGAGAATTTGTTGTCGTATAATCATGAATCTGCAATAATTGACTGCAAAAAGGGAATTCTAATATTAAATCCGGATAAAAACGAGGTTTCTCAGTATAAAGAATTATATAAAAATAAGATCATTGATCTTGGACTCTTTTTCAGAAAGAAAAATAGCCACGCAGAAACTTTGGACAAAAGAAAAGTTGATGTTATGGCTAACATTGGAAATGTTGAGGAATGTGATGTCGCTGTCAATAATTTCGCAGATGGAGTAGGATTGGTACGGACAGAGATTTTGTTCATAAATTCGAAGGAAGTACCCAACGAAAAGCTGCAATACTCAGCATACTCCAAAATAATAAAAAGAATGAAACCTGAGCCAGTAATCATAAGGACTTTAGATGCAGGCGAGGATAAGATATTTTCAGCTTTTACTACTAAAATGGCAGCGTCAAGCAACGGTTTAAGAGGAATAAGATACGCGTTGGCTCAGAAGGAATTGCTCAATGACCAGATCAGAGCTATTGTAAATTCCTCTTTGTTAGGACAAGTTGGAGTTATGTTTCCAATGGTAAACAATGCTGACGACATTATCCAAGTTAAAAAGATTATTGACTGCGTTAAAGCGGAAATGGAAGAAAAAGATAGAACAAAGATCAACCTTAAAATAGGAGCAGTTATTGAGAATAGGATAGGAATAGAGAATATTGACAGCATATTGGAAGAGGTTGACTTTATAAGCATAGGCACTAATGATTTGCTTCAGGAAATGCAGGGGGCAAGCCGAAAGCATTCTAAGGAATATGACAGATTATACCTTCACCCGGACTTTCTAATTGCAGTGAAATACTGCTGTATAAAATCATTCAATAAAGATAAGCCTGTGAGTGTATGCGGTGAGATGGCGTCAGACATTGCGGCTGCAGTTTTACTTATCGGTATGGGCGTCAATTGTCTGAGCTTGCATCCCACGAAAATACCTATTATTAAAGATTTAATCAGAAAAATTAACTACTCCGAAGCTAAAGAGCTATTGGATTCAGCTCTTGAAAAACTGGACGAGCTTGAGGTCTCAGCATTTGTCAGTGACTGGCTAAAATCCATCAGTTTATAGTTTCGAAATAGCTTTCTTGATTTTAATTATATAAAAAGCACTATTAATCTTACATTTGACGGAGCAAAATAACGAACGCTTTAACGTTATTTTGCGATAGGCAAATGTAAAAGATTAATTGCTTTTTATATATAACTCAAACTTCGCAGTTAAAT
>JAUZPS010000309.1 GCA_030705945.1 Bacillota bacterium | reverse complement strand
ATGGACAATGATGATTACAGGAGAGGAAGACTTACAAATCACAAAGTTTATGGTGAAGGAATTGCTATACTTGCAGGTGACGCATTGTTAAATTACGCTTTTGAGTTAATGTTAGAGGATACATTAAAAAGCGGCCTAAACATGGCTGACAAGGTAGAAGCTATGCAATACATTGCTAAGTCTTCAGGGGTAGCAGGCATGATTGGAGGTCAGATAGTCGATATGGAATCTGAAGGCAAAAAGATTTCTGTTGATACACTAAAGTACATGCACAAATGTAAGACCGGCGCGTTGCTTAAGGCTCCTATTATTTCCGCGGCAATTATTTGCGGCGCAAATGAAGGGGAGATCAATAATCTTACAACATTTGCAGAGAAAATTGGGCTATCCTTTCAGATAAAGGATGATATTTTAGATGTTGAGGGAGATCTGGAAACTATGGGCAAAAATTGCGGCAGCGACGCCTTCAACGAAAAGACAACCTACGTAACCGCCTATGGAGTGACGGGCGCAAAGAAAATACTTCAAGAGGTCACAAATGAAGCTATAAATGCCGTTGGAAGTTTTGGAACTAAGGCGGATTTTCTCAAAAGTCTTGCTGAATACATAGCAAACAGAAAAAATTAATCTATTTAAGGTAATCATTCTTGCGTATAATGACGATAATAAATCATAACTATGAATTCTGCTAGATTTAAACATTAGATAAGCTTTAGCGCAACTTTAAACAGAAGTTTTTTTGCGCTATAATCTTTATTCTATAGAATATTACATTTGTTTATATAAAAAAAGTGGCGCAGTATTCTAGTCAGGACTTGCATTCTTGAAGACGGGCCTAAAAATCCGTTAAAGGGCACATCGATGAAGTTCCTTGTGTCGGCTTGTTACGCCCAGTAGTGGGCTGATGCTGGGAGTTAAGGTTTAGGGGCGATCTGCAATGGCATGCGGGCGTTGACCCCTCTACCGTGGAGACCCTTACCTTTGGAAGAAAAGTGTGCTGTGTAACAACATAGCAGCCACCTCGACCACGGGAAGGGATTAAACCTGTTAGGCGGTATCTTCGGATGCTGTGAACAGAGTAGCCTGCCTTGAGTGAATCTGGTGGATAATGGATCAGGTGAACATATATTGGCCGATATATGCGCATTATCGCTATTTGAAACCTTATTTGCAAAAGAGGCTAGGGAATGTTGAACTGTTGGGGAAAACCCCTAGACTGTTCATTTTTTGAGGTATATTGGGGATTGCAGTGTGGACTAAGTGGTATTCAGGCCCCGTTATTGGCAACAAAACGGCGGAAACTTTAAAGGGAAACCGCTGAGATGGCGACATTTCAGTAATTTCTGGGGAAATCCTGCCTGACCTAAGCCGCAAAATTTACTCAATATGCCGCCACCTACATAATGCTAATAATATTAGAAAATAATTATTTATAAGTAATAGTTTTTTGAGGAAGCTCGAATGGAAGAAAAACGCTATTTTGATGATAAAAAGATCAAGTTCAAGCCGAGCCTTGGCAGAACTAAAAATAAGAGAGGCAAATGGATATTTTTTATATCCATTTTTGTTGCGTCTTTTATATTGACAGGTCTTATGACCGTTATTTCATCAAGTATTCTTGAAGGCGTGAATGAATATATCGCGCTCATCGTAGTACTTTTAATTATTCTTACAGGAATAACCTTCGATATAATAGGTATGTCTGTCGCAGCGGCGGATGAAACACCTTTTCACGCCATGGCGTCTAGAAAAGTCAGCGGCGCTAAGCAAGCAATAAAACTTATCAGAAATGCTGATAAAATTTCTGCTTTATGCAATGATGTTATTGGTGATATTTGCGGCGTTATAAGCGGTTCAGTCAGCGCGTATATAATTTTAAGGTTGGCAACAAGAGGTAATAAGGATATAATTGAGTTAGTAATAACCGGATTAGTGGCGTCATTGACGGTATGCGGCAAAGCATTCGGAAAGACTATCGCCATAAGTCGCAGTAATTATATAGTCTATAAAGTAAGTATTATATTGAATTTCTTACTTGGGAGAATTAACTTTAAGTTGTTTTCCAGAAGGAAAAAGATAAAAGACGGCTAAAAGTATTGTACTCTGCTGCTATGCGGCAAACTGGGATTAACAATCTGAGGCGCTCATAGACTAGAAAAATTGCAAGGGATTATCTTCTGAAAACTGGCCATAGAGCCCTTAACTTAAGGGTTAATACAAGAATGGTTTTTAGAGTGGCAAGCTTTCAGAGGATAATTATTTTTAGAAAGAGAGATGACAGTTATTGGGTGGTATTTTAAATGATATAAATTCGCCGGATGATTTGAAAAAATTGGAGATTGATCAACTCGAAGAACTTGCTGGGGAAATCAGGTCGTTTTTAATAGATAATGTATCAAAAACTGGCGGACACCTTGCTTCAAATCTTGGCGTAGTTGAGTTAACTTTAGCTCTTCACAGTGTATTTAATACACCTTCAGATAAAATAGTATGGGATGTTGGTCATCAGTCTTATGTTCATAAGATTATAACAGGCAGAAAAGAATGTTTTGCCACATTAAGACAATTGGATGGTATTTCAGGTTTTCCTAAAGTCAATGAAAGCGTCCATGATTGTTTTAATACAGGACACAGCAGCACCTCAATTTCTGCGGCGTTGGGTTTGGCGAAAGCCAGGGATATAAAAAAAGAAAAGCATTCTGTAATTGCAGTCATAGGCGACGGGGCCTTGACTGGCGGGATGGCTTTTGAGGCGCTTAATGACGCTGGAAGATCTCCCAATAACCTAATTGTTATCCTAAATGACAACGAAATGTCTATTTCCAAAAATGTAGGAGGGTTATCTAGTTATTTGAGCAAGATAAGGACTGAGCCATTCTATTTCAAGGTGAAGGAAGATTTGGATATTATTCTCAACAAAATACCTGCAATTGGCAAGAGCGCTGCAAAAGCATTGGGAAGAGTAAAGGGTTCGGTAAAATATATGATTATGCCCGGAGTATTTTTTGAGGAGCTGGGATTTAAGTATTTAGGGCCAATCGATGGGCATGATTTGTCTGAGTTAAATAAAGTATTTACCAGAGTTAAAACTATCAAAGGTCCAATATTATTACATATTTGTACCCAAAAAGGCAAAGGGTATACATTTGCGGAAAAAAGTCCCCATCTTTTTCATGGAATATCTCCTTTTGAAATTGAGACCGGTGAAGTATTATCAAGTGGGGGACCGGGATACTCCGATACTTTTGGCAGTGAACTGGTTAAAATTGCCGAAAAAGATGAAAGCGTTGTTGCAATAACAGCAGCTATGCCAAATGGTACAGGTCTTGATCAGTTTTCAAAGAGGTTTGGTGAACGTTTTTTTGATGTAGGCATAGCGGAACAGCATGCGGTTACATTTGCGGCAGGTTTGGCAAGAAGTGGTTTAAAACCTGTTTTTGCTGTTTATTCTTCATTTCTCCAGCGCGCATATGACCAACTGCTTCATGATATAGCCCTTCAAAATCTGCATGTTGTATTTGCTGTTGATAGGGCTGGAATCGTCGGCGAAGACGGAGAAACTCATCAGGGGTTGTATGATTTATCTTTCCTAAGTCATATTCCAAACTTTACAATAATGGCCCCGTGTGATTACGATGAAATGAGAAAAATGCTAAATTATGCTTTTTTAGAGCATAACGGCCCTATTGCGATAAGATATCCAAGAGGAAGGGGACAGGACAAGCTGGTTGATGGAGGAGATATCAAGCTTGGACAGGGCGCCATTTATAAAGAAGGAAAGGATTTGACTTTCATATCCATAGGCGCAATGTTTGAAACAAGCGTTAAAGCGGCAGAACAGCTTGAAAAGCTTGGCATATCGGTTGAACTCATAAATGCGAGGTTTGTTAAGCCATTAGATACCAAGCTGATTGTTAATTCTGTATTAAAGACTAAAAAGCTTGTTACTCTGGAAGATAATGCGATATCGGGCGGTTTTGGAAGTAGTGTCTTAGAGATGTTAAATCAAAGCGGGTTGAACATTAAAGCCAAACTTCTCGGATTTCCGGATCAACCCATTATCCATGGATCAAGAAATGAGTTATTCAAGAAATATAAGCTTGATGCTGAATCTATAGTTGTGGAGACATTGAAACTAGGAATGTCGAAAAAATAACTTCCGAAAATTGACAGGCTGATTGTTTCAATATAACTTTTTAAAGGGGGGAATACCTTGGATGTTTCACAGATAATGTCATTGTTAAAACCCGGATTATTTATAAGGATTCAGCCAAGCCAAAAAAACTCCTGGTCAATGAATACATTTTTAAGGATAAACAAAGACTCTTTGATTATACCCGTTACTGCGGATTTACTATCAGCGTCTGTTCTGATAAATGATTTTATAAAATGCAAGTTTAATATTGGTAAAAATATTATTACAATAATGTGCCTGATAGAAGATATTTCCTTAGCCGTACCTCAAACAATGAGAATTAAGATAATTAAAGTCGACATATTTCAGGACTTGAGAGAATCGGCAAGGTATGACGCCAGCTATTTTTGTAAGGTGATTGGAATTGACGAACAGTTTGAATATATAGGAATAATTAATGACTTGAGCGAATCAGGAGCCGCTATAATATGCAAGGACCAGATAAATATGAACACCAACATGAGAATTATCTTTACGGCTTTGGGTATGATGAATTTCACCGGTTTTGCTCAAGTGGCAAGAAATAGGAAGACCTTGGACTACAAAATTGAGTATGGACTACGTTTTTTCAACCTCACGGAAGATGAAAAACAGCAGATACTCATGATTATTAAGCAGGAAAAAATGAGAGAAGAAAATTCTTTCAGCAAGTTTTGCTCAGCTTACGGCGTGACGCCTATATATTAGTGTTTGGACATAATAATATACATATTGAGCCGTAAAGTTATATATATTAAATTATATTTTTATTAAGAAGTTCGGAGGAAATGCTTTGGAAAAGGAAAGACTTGACATATTGTTGGTTAAGAAAGGTTTATTTGAAAGCAGAGAAAAAGCAAGAAGCACCATTATGGCGGGCCTTGTTTCAGTGAATAAAATTAAAGAAGATAAACCTGGAACTAAATTTGATATTAACTCTGAAATTGATATAAAAGAAAACGCGATTCCCTTTGTGAGCAGAGGCGGCCTTAAACTTGACAAAGCGTTAAAGGCTTTTGATATTGATTTAGCCGGAACTAAAGCCTTGGATATAGGAGCTTCAACTGGAGGCTTTACAGATTGTATGTTGAAAAATGGAGCTGTTGAAGTAACAGCTATTGATGTAGGTTATGGTCAGTTAGCATGGGAACTTCGGAATGACAGCAGAGTTATAAATATGGAAAGAACCAATGTCAGATATGTTAAACCTGAAGATCTAGGAACCTTAAAGGATTTTGCGTCCATTGATGTTTCCTTTATTTCTCTTAAAAAAGTTTTACCAGTAGTCAAGACATTGATAAGTAAGGAAGGGCGGGTCGTTTGTCTTATAAAGCCTCAGTTTGAAGCAGGCAGAGAAAAAGTTGGAAAAAAGGGAGTTGTAAGAGACCCCAAAGTACATGAAGAAGTTATAATTGGCATATCGGAGTTCGCTTTAAGTCTTGAATTTCAAATAAGTGGGCTGTCTTTTTCGCCTGTAAAAGGCCCGGAAGGCAATATAGAGTATCTATTATACTTGTCAAATTCAGGCGATTCTACCATAGATATAGCTTCTCAGACTGCAAAAGTAGTTAGTGAAGCTCATAATAGTCTTTAAATACAAAACACTTTATGCCCTTAATACGTCTGCATTTTACTATCAAAGCTGAACTTTTCGCAACTTATGAATCAAGGTATATTTTGTGATATAAAAAATGGATGTAAAATGTTTATTGCAAAATATATAGATAAAAAGCAATTAATCTTTTACATTTGCCTATCACAAAATAACGTTAAAGCGTTCGTTATTTTGCTCCGTCAAATGTAAGATTAATAGTGCTTTTTAT
>JAUZPS010000308.1 GCA_030705945.1 Bacillota bacterium | reverse complement strand
TTAAAAAACATTTTACAGATAATAAATAAAAAGATTAGGAGGACTCTACATGAAAGCGAATAAATTTGTAATTTCCGGTTTGGATGATTCTAAAAAAATACCTAATATTGAGCAAACTATACTTGCGCATGGCGGAATTAATGCAGTTAGAGTGGATATGGAAGCTGATACGGTAACGGTTGACTATGACGAAGGCCGTTATACAGAAGGAGATATAAAGAATTTTGTCACTCAGACTGGACTTAATGTAACTAAGGTTAAATAGATATTACGCAGAATTTTGGCCAAAGCAGACTTGCGGCTTTGGCCGTTATAATTTTATGTCCTGACGCGTTGACTGTCGGAACTTAGCTGTTTATCATAGATTTGCAGCAGATTTACCCTTTCATTCCTGCTCTTTTTGACTTTTTCTATAGTTCTTATGATATATGCATGTAGCTTTTCCCTGAAAACCTCCTGGGTTGTTTCTTTATTTTCAATCATCACAAGGCCTTTTTCCCAGCTTGCAGTCAGGGAAGGATTCAGAAGCTCTTTGGCGGACATGCGGACAAGCTCCACAATTGCTTCACCCTTTAATGTTGGAGTAACGATCTGGGTTTTGTGATGGATATTTATATACTTAATGTCTTTTAGCTTCTTGATTATCCCTGATCGTGTGGCAGAGGTTCCGATACCGCAGGTTTTTATCTGTTCTCTTAATTCTTCGTTTTCAATAAATTTACCGGCCTTTTCCATTGTTATAATCAATGATCCATCCGTATATCTTGGTGGAGGCTTTGTTTCTTTCTCCTCAAGATCAAAACTGTTAACAGCGCATCCTTCCTTTTTGATGAGCTTGTGGATAGGAGAGTCAGTGGTTTCTTCCTCATCCTTAGAAGCGGAAACCTCATAAACTTCTTTCCAGCCTGGTTCCTTCAAGGTCTTAGCAGTAGTAACAAAAATTTCGCCGGCTACATCAGTTTCCACCTTAACAGTATTAAACTCTGCAGGAGGATAGAAGATCGAAAGAAATCTTTTTACTATAAGGTTATAGACATTTTTAGTGTCATTATCAAGCCTTGAAAGCTCTGTGGTAACGTAAGTGGGAATAATAGCGTAGTGGTCTGTGACCTTGCTGTCATCCACAAATCTCTTGGAGGATTTATTTACTTTAAGCTCCCCGAAATCTTTTATCCTCTTAACTGTATCCTTATAGGAAGAATTTGAGAACAGTCCGTTTAGAATTTTGGGAATATCGCTTAACACATCTGTTGACATAACTCTGCTATCGGTTCTTGGGTATGAAATCATCTTCTTTTCGTATAGGCTTTGGGCTATTTCAAGTGTCTTGTCAACAGGAAGCTTAAACTTTTTATTAGCTTCCGACTGAAGCTCGGCCAAATTAAAAAGAAGAGGAGGCTGTTCGTTTTTTACTTTTATATCAACCTTTTTGACAACCGCTTCTTTATCCTTAAGCTTTTCAATAAGCGCCTCAGCGTCTTCCTTGCTGATATATTTTTCTTCTTCCTGCTCATCTTTCTTTTTAGAGTCGGATTTTTTGGGCTGCCATTTTCCCTTATAGCTTATCTCGCTGGTTTTTGAAGTAAAGCTGCCAACGACGCCATAATGGATTTTAGGGACAAAGTTCCTTATTTCCAGTTCTCTGTCAACAATGAGTCCAAGCACGCAGGTCATAACCCTGCCAATGGCTATAACAGAGGATTTGCTTTCCTTTAATAAGTTTGATAGCATTCTTCCATACTGGCAGGTGTAAATTCTGCTGAAATTCATGCCGAAAAGCCAATCTTCTATTGCTCTGTTATAGGCTGCTATGCCGAGTGAATCGTAATGACTCAAATCCTTTGCTTCACTTATACCTCTTTTTATTGATTCATCGGTATGGGATGAAATCCATACCCTTTTAGACGGCTTGCTGCTTCCGCTAAGAGAGGCAACAAGCCGGAAAATGTATTCCCCTTCGCGTCCGCTGTCGGTGCAGGAATAGACGCAATCCACATCATCCCTGCGCATAAGAGAGCTTATAGTTGCGAATTGTCTTTTTATTCCATCATCGTCAATCACAATATATTTATATTCTTTTGGAATTATAGGCAGATGTTCAACTTTCCATTCTTTGTAACTGGGGTCGTATGCATCTGGGAACGCCATTGTTACAAGGTGTCCGACACACCATGTAATGATTGCGGTATTTGATTCTGCATAGCCTCTTGATCTGTCGCTTTTAGAAATATTTACCCCCAATACAGTGGCAAAGCTTGCTGCAACAGATGGCTTTTCAGTTATATATAGATTTTTGCTCAAGGCTATCTCCCTTTTGTTTATAGATATTTAACATTATAAATAAAAAATATATTCTTTTCAAGGAGAATTATCTGCAGATTACTGCATTTTACTATCAAAGCTGAACTTTTCGCAACTTATGAATCAAGGTATCTATATAAAAAGCACTATTAATCTTACATTTGACGGAGCAAAATAACGAACGCTTTAACGTTATTTTGCGATAGGCAAATGTAAAAGATTAATTGCTTTTTATTTACTTTGCAATATAAAAAATGGATGTAAAATGTTTATTGCAAAATATACAAGATACATTCAATTAGCATTACAACCGATATATATTGCGTTATAATCATATTGAACTATTTATTTAGCTTGTACCCCTTAAAAAATGGCTTTTTAACGCATTACTTAGTAAGAGGAGTGATAAGGTTGTTCAAATTTGGTCTTAATTATAAAAAGGCTAACAATTCATTAGCGGATATGCTTGAAAAAATTCAAGCGGGTAATAAGACACTTAAAGAACAGTTTATTAAGGATAATATATTATACATAACCAAAGTAGTTTCCAATATTTTGGGGATATATATTGATGATAAAAACAGTGAAGAGTATAGTATTGGACTTTCGGCGTTTAATGAAGCGATAGACAATTATGACGCTCAAAGAAATAATGATTTTTTTAATTATTCTTATATGGTAATAAAACATAGAATTATAGACAATGTCAGAAAAAATAAAAAGCATGGCAATGTTGTGCTGTTTTCCTCTATAGATGAGAATCAGGATTATGAGAGCAAGGTAATTGCTTCAAACTCTCATTATCAATTGGAGAAAATTGAAATTAAAGATGAATTGATTAGATTTGAGCAGCAAATCAAGGAGTTTGACATTTCTCTAGCAGATTTGATTACTGATTCTCCAAAACATAAGGATTCAAGACTTCTGTCCATCAAAATAGCCAGGGTTATAGCTGAAGATGATGAATTGTTTTACAAAATGATAAGAAAAAAGCGCATTCCTCTGTCAGAACTGTTGCAGAAAATCAAAGTAAATCAAAAGACTGTGGGGAGAAATAGAAAGTTTATTATTGCGGTGAGTTTGATTTTGAGAAGTAATCTCGATGATATAAAAGATATTGTATTAAGCGAGGAAAGGAGGGAGAAATATGTCTGAGCTCAATAATATAGGAGTTGTGATCAAAGTTTGCGAGGATGAAGCTGTTATTATTACAGATGAATCAGTTTTTGAAAGAATCAGAAGGACAGATGATATGTTTCTTGGACAAAAAATTCTTATTAATGAAAAGGATCTGATAAACAGAAAAAGACTTGGTAAAAATTATTTTTATATAGTAGCAGCAGGGATAGCAGCAGTATTTGCTTTGATCATAGCATTCTCGTTTTTATGGGGCATTAATAACAGTTCCCCGTATGTATATGTCAGTATTGATATTAATCCTAGCATGGAACTTGGCATTAATAACGAAGACAAAATAAGCAATGTCAGTTATCTGAATAAAGATGCGGAGAATTTGGGGAAAAACTTGAAACTAAAAGGTTTGAATATATACAGCGGATTAAAGGAGATAATTAAAAAGTCCAAGGAATGCGGGTTTATGCAAGTAGATAAGGACAAAAACATTATACTTATAACAGCTGCGTTGTATAAAGGCGGGGCAGCAAAGGTTAATGAGCAAAAGGATCAACACTTTACAAAGTTTCTTAATATTTTAAAAAATGATCTCGAAGACTGCTATGGTGATGAAATTAACCTTAAAGTTGTTAATGTTCCTGCGGAGTATCATGAAAAATCCATTAAGCAAAAGATTTCCATGGGTAAGTATTTGCTATATTCTGAAGCCAAAAAGGCGGGCGCGGAAATATCCATGCAAGAATTAAAGTCAGATTCTCTTTATAAGCTGTATAATATAATTGGTTTTAAGCCTGATGATAAGAACAGTTTTAATACCGTTTCTAAAGCTACTTTGACTCCTACATCCGGTCTTGCTCTAACCAATACAAATACTGCGCCCAATGAAAGTACTCCTTCAAGGGGCATGTCACCTACGCCTTTACCTGTAAATGTAAATGCGCTGCCAACAACGTCTGCTCATGATAATCCGACAATAAATTCGCCGATTGTGTCCTCAACATTAATTCCACTTACCCCTAAAAGCGAGAGCGAGTTATGTGGGGGATTAAAAGGTGAATATTATGACAACAGTGACTTTACAAATTTAAAAATGACCAGAATTGATCCCGAAATAAATTATAGATGGGTAGAGGACTCTCCTGATCCAATAATCGGAGCAGACACTTTTTCAGTAAGGTGGACTGGTCTAGTTGAGCCTAAATATACTGAAAAATACACTTTTTACACTTTTGCGGACGATGGCGCTCGGGTATGGGTCAATAACGTCCTGATCATTGATAACTGGAAATCCCAGCGTCCCGTAGAAAGCCATGGCAGCATAGAATTGACTGCGGGAACAAAATATGATATCAGGATAGAATTCTTTGAAAATGTTAAGTCTTGCCAGATAAAAATGTATTGGAGCAGTAACAGTCAGAAAAAGGAGATAATTCCGTCCAGCCAGTTATATCATTATGGCGATGTTTATCAGTCAGAAAACGCAATTATTTCTAGAAGCGTCACAGAGTCAACCAATACAGGCTATTCGGGGATTGGATATGTAAATTTCAATAATGAGACCGGAAGCTATGTTGAGTGGGTTGTAAATACCGCGAAGTCAGGATTGTACACACTTAATTTCTGGTACTCAAATGGTACAAAGATTAACAGACCATTAGAAATAAAAGTAAATAACGACATTGTAACAAACAGCTTGGATTTTAACTCGACGGATAAATGGACTTATTGGAAAAATGGGTATTGCAAAGTTAACCTTAAAGCTGGGAAAAATATCATAAGAGCGACTGCTGTCACAGAAAATGGCGGGCCCAATATTGACTATATGGAGATATTATAGTTTTATTGCCAAATATATAGTATAAAACTTTACATTTGGTTATCAAGTAATTAATGTTTCTATAGATAAAAATAGTTTATAAAAAAATAGATTATATAAAAATAGGAGGGGTAAATCATGGGTAAATTTTTAAAAAAGGGATTGATTTTTTTAATCCTTGCAGCGTATTTGGGGATAATACCACAAGGCGTTCGCTTGTTTGCGGCAGATGCGGCAAAACCAACGGTTTATATTTGCGGGGATTCCACGGTTCAAAACTACTCGGCGAGTTACGCGCCGCAAACGGGATGGGGGCAGGTGATACCAAAGTATTTTACTTCTGATGTTTTATTCGTAAACAAGGCTATTGGCGGAAGAAGCTCAAAAAGTTTTATAGTAGATGGACGTTTAGACGAAATCTTAAAGGTAATTCAACCGAACGATTATCTGTTTGTTCAATTTGGCCACAATGACGCGGATATAAGCAAGCCTGAACGCTACACAGAACCTAATACCGAATACAAACAATACCTTAGACAATACATTGATGGGGCTCGCTCAAAAGGCGCGATCCCTGTTTTGATTACTCCTGTGGCAAGACTTAACTACACAAACGGAGCATTTAAAAATGATTTTCCTGCTTATTGTACAGCCATGAAAGAAGTTGCAACAGAAAAAAATGTAGGATGCATTGATCTAATGACAAAAAGCATAAACTATTATACCTCTATAGGGTATAATCAAGTATATCCTTTCTATATGGTATCATCAAACGGAACTGATTATACGC
>JAUZPS010000307.1 GCA_030705945.1 Bacillota bacterium | reverse complement strand
TTGATAAGTAATAGCTTTGTAGACAATTTACATAAGCACAGCCAGTTATCATATTCAAAAGGCATCGCTTTAAGTGTTGACGACTCGGGAAATTTATCGGCAAATGGAAATCTTAGTCTTTCAGATAGAACGCTGTATTTAAGAGATAAAAATAACGGCGATAACGGCATAAGATGGTGTGGGAATGGGAATCCTTTCGCGGGGTTAAATACCGATGGACCCGTAATATTCGGTAGTTACGGCGGGATCCTCGGCGCAAAAGTTTCAGGTAACGAAAAAGCAGTCCTTTCATGGAACGGTAGTGGCAATGTGGGTATAGGCTCAGTAGATCCAAAGGATGATAAGCTTGATGTCGAAGGAAGTATGCGTATACTCAGCAAGACCAATCCCGTAAGATTCACATCTGTGTGGACAGGCTTTCCCGATGCTACTATCAACCAGTCGGAGATTTGCAATGACACAACTTATCATAAGGCGCTGATGATTGTAGGAAACCAGTCTGCAGGGCAGGGCAGGAAAGTCGCGGTTTGGGACCGTCTCGATGTCAATGGCTTCCTGCAGGTTTACGGAAGTATGAAGGTTTCGCAGTCCATCACGCCAAGCGCTGGAAATGGCAATAATGGCATTATTTTTCCAAGCGATCCAGGCGGGGGCTTATCTGACGCCGCTTGGATACAGTATTATCCCAAAGTGGGCGAGTCCTGTACTTTGGAGATAGGCGTAAGCAATGATGGCGATGACAATATATCTTTGATGGCGTCAGGCAAAGTCGGAATAGGCACAAGAAATCCCCTTGATAAACTTGATGTTTATGGATCGGGCCGCATCTTAAGCGATTCCAACCCAATTCGTTTCACATCTTCATGGAGCGGTTTTCCCGATAATGTAACCAATCAGGCTGAAATATGCAATGACACAAGCACATATAAAGCGCTGATGATTGTCGGGAACAGATCGTCAGGACAGGGAAGAAAGGTTGCAATATGGGACAGACTGGATGTTAACGGTTATCTTCAGGTAAACGGAGGAATGAATATAACTGGTAACCTCAACATTGGCGGCTCTTTTAATTGCGGACAATTAAGCAGTCTGGATGTTGGGACAAGCTTTAGTGCTTCAGTAAGATGCGCAGACTTCCTGATCGGATATCCAGGCCGTCGCGGAAGCCCGGGAAGAGCGTTGGTCGACAATGGAAATTGCCTCGTTGTCAATTATGGGCCTGACTGGCCGTATACAATGATAAACAGCGGCTTGATCGTCAATGGCGCTATTACTCCAAGCGCGGGAAACAGCGAGAACCGCGGCATAATGTTCCCTAAAGACCCCGGGGGCGGAGGCGGCGATGCAGCGTGGATACGTTACTATTCAGATGGCAGCCGCGGAGGCGGAGAAAATATGACCCTCGAAATAGGGGTTTCAAACGACTATTTTGGCTGGGGAGGATGGGATGGAGGAGACCGGATATACATGCACGCCAGCGGTGGAGTGTTTATAGGAGGCTACTGGTATTACTGGTCTTCCCGGGACTATAAGGAAGATATCACCGATCTCAATACTAAAACAGCAAAGCAGCTATTGGATGGTCTCAATCCTGTGACATTTAGATTTAAAGGAGAAGAAACAAAGACAACCATGGGATTTATAGCCGAGGATGTACCGCAAGAGCTTTCAGCGTCTGATCAGAGGGCTATCAGCCCTATGGAAATCGTCACCGTATTGACAAGTGTAGTAAAAGAGCAGCAAAAATCAATCCAAAAATTACAAAAACAAGTTGCGTCTATACAAGGCGCAGGAAAATAAAGGGGGATAAATATTATGAAAGAAAAATTAGAAGCTCGTGTGAATGAATTAAAGGCTGAATTGGAAACTGGAAGAAAAATAATGGATGAGATTGAGATGAAACGCGCAAACCTTGGACAGACAATTATTCGTATAAGTGGAGCAATTCAGGTGTTGGAAGAATTAATGTCCAGTGATTCGGAAAAAGATGAAGCATAGGAATGTTGAGAAAATAACATTCGAAAAATCTTTGCTAATCTGATATAAAACTTTATAGTTGGTTAGGGCTAACAGTTGTATTTTACATCCCATAATAAAAAATCCGGAGGGATAGGAAAATGGCTAAAGAAATCAAGAGAATGAATTATTATAATGGTCAGCTTTTAAAAGATAACGATCTTATACTCGAACAGGATTATCACATTAAGATGCGCCGTATACATAATAGATATTTCCACGACTGGGGGATAGTAACAGGCCTTGAGGTTAAAGCTGTTCAAGGTTATCCTCATGTAACTGTTTCACAAGGCTTTGCATTAAACCGGATTACTACTGAAGAGACTCAAGAAGAACTGAGCCAGGAAATTTTCTTTTATGGCGATGGTCTTGGGAATGTATTGGATCTTTCTAGCTATCATCCTGGTGATAATATTTATATAACATTAAGTTATGATGAGGAAAAATGTGATATAGATCGTTTAAAAGGCGGGCAAGAGATCCACATTTTGGAGAATGGCAAGGTGAATATAAAAAGCGCAAAACCTGTAAATGACAAAGAGGAGCTTATTTTAGCTCGTGTAGCGCTTAAGAAGGATGAACTTGAAAACGTATTTGTTGAAGGCGTTTATGAGACAGATGTTGACGGAGAAACCCAATTGCGTACATATGCTGTTTTAAACGGCGAAAAACTCGAGGCCGAAAAGCTTTCAATAGGGCCGAAGGATAAACAGCGCCTGCCATATATAGCCGGTATCAATGACGCAAATATCGGAGAGGGAGATGGAATTGATGTCCATTCGCCTTATACTAGATTTACCGGTTCGATAAAAAGCGGACCTGTAAGTGTTTCAGGAAACGCTGATGTTAAAGGGTCATTAGCTGTCACTGCAAGCAACAATAAAGGGTTGAAAGTAAATCCTAACGGAAGCGTGGATATTTCAGGCGATGTATCTGTAAAGGGTCCTGTATCTATGACAGATGCGCTGACGGTCCAGAAAGGGATAAGCGTTAGCGGTGATACTGCAAATATAGATACCAACAATGTGGTTGTTTCCAGCAATATGGTTACAATAAACAAGCGCTCTCCAGATGCCGACAAGTCAGATAATGAGGATACTACCAAAAATCAGGGCAGTGGTCTGGAAATTTATAGAGGCGGGGTGGAACCCAACGCGAAGCTTATCTGGGATGAAAATGACAAAGCATGGAAGATTGGGATGGAAAAGAAAGAAGGAGACGCCAATAGCGGCATGTTTAATTTAGCTTATGGCAAAGCATGGGAAAATATGACTAACGGCTCTAATATGGATGAAATGCATAAGCATGGGCAGCTTTGGTCAAAGGACAATATTCCTGTGCTCAATGTGGACGGTACCGGCGATATAAGTGTTGAACAAGCGTTGACTGTGTTCGGAGACCTGAAGCTTAAAAATGGAAAACTGATAGCGCCCCGTGGAGAAATTAATCCTGACGCAATGATTGTGTGGAATGAAGAAAAAGCTTGCTGGCAGGTTGTAGTTGGAGACACAACAGAGAATATCGCCTATGGAAGCAAGTGGGAAGAACTTATTGGTGGAACCAACGCCGATGACCTTCATACTCACAACAAATTTTATAGTGAAGACAATTCCATTGCTATCAATATCAATCCGGTCGGAAATGTCGATATACCGCAAAACGTATCGGTAGGCGAAAATCTTACCATCAACGGCAACCTTGAAGTTAAGGGTACAACCACAACAGTTTCTAAAGTTGATAGCGAAATAATAGACAATGTTTTCGTGCTCAATAAATATAAAGATGGTACTACGCCCGAAAATGAAAGCGGTATTGAAGTATTCCGCGGAAATGAAAAACCAAAGGCAAGAATGATATGGGATGAGGCGTTAAAGAAATGGAGAGTCGGTATTGGAGATGAGCTGGAGGATATTGCTAGCGGAACAGAATGGAATGATCTTACAGAGAACAAAGAGGCTGATGGATTACATTTTCACTCAAGCTTATTGACTCCGAATGGAGATACGGCTCTGGCTGCAAATGCGCAAGGCAATTTGGAAGCTTCAAAAGATGTGGAGATAAAGGGAAGCCTGGCTGTTGATTGTAGCGTCAAAGTTAAGGGCGAACTCGAATTGGATGGTTCGATGACTGTCAATGGAGATCTAACAGTCAAAGGAACTCAGACAACAGTAAACAGCCGGACGTTGGAAGTAATTGACAATGTAATTGTAGTGAATCGTTATGCGGATGAGGATAAACCTGTTAAGCTTGAAGGCGGATTGGAGGTCTATCGGGGAGGTACAGCCCAAAATGCGAGGCTTGTATGGAATGAGGATGATTCTAAGTGGAAGATAGGCACTGCTGACAATATGGTTGACCTGCCATATGGATCAAAATGGGATACTCTGACAGGAGGCCAATCAGCAGATAACCTTCATAAGCACAATTTCCTGACAGACGAAGATGGTAATGAGGTTGTGATAATAAATACTGAAGGCAACGCGCAAATAGATGGTGACGCTAAAGTCCAGGGCGCCCTTGAGGTTGACGGAAAGGTCACAATTCAGGGAGACCTGGTGGTAAGCGGTTCCGTGGTCAAAAAATCAGAACTTATGATCAGCGATAATATGATTGAACTTAACCATTATGACGGCGATGCTCCTCAACCCTTAAAGGAAAGCGGTATTGAAGTATATAGAGGGGATACGGATAAAGCAAGGATAATCTGGGATGAGGAAAAGAAGAAATGGAGAATCGGAACAGGAGACCAGCTTGAAGATATAGCCAGCGGAAGCGGATGGGAAAAATTAACCCAGGAAGCAAACGCGGATGCGCTGCATTTACACAGTCAGATTTATAATGAAAAAGGCGACATTATGGCCTTAAGCGCAAGCGCTGCAGGAAATGTAGACATCCCGCATGTCCTGACTGTCGGAAATAATGTGACAGTTATTGGCAGCCTAGACGTAAAAGGAAAAGTAACTACAATTAATACTGATAAATTGGAGATTAAGGACAATATCATAACTATCAACAAATATCAGCATGAGGGTCCATCGCAGTTAGACGGCGGTCTGGAAGTATATCGTGGAAGTACTGAGCAGAATGCCAGCATTATATGGGATGAAACAGATGACCAATGGGAAATCGGCAATTCCCCGCAAAATCCGGCTTTAGTTATAGAAAGTGGCGGAAATGTAACCGCGTTAGGAACAGTAAAGGCAGCGGGGGCAAACATTGAGGGGAGCCTGCGGGTAAAAAACGGAATGGAAATAATCCGAAAACCTGAGCCAAACGCCCAAATATTATGGAATGAAGAAACCGGCGAATGGAATATCGGAGTAGAAAATAAGATATGTCTGAATGTCAGCGAAGATGGCGATGTCGCAATCGGATCGGATCTAGATGTGGCTGGGGATGCGGTTTTTAACGGAAAAATTACATCTGCTTCGGCAGATGTAAAAACCCTTACAACAAATTCAGGCGAATTTGGAAGTCTTACATTAAAAGGCGGAAATCAAAGTAACGGAAGCCTGATTATCAATAATAGTGGTTTTGAAGTTCCTCGAAAGGATGCAAACGGAGTCGTATTGCCAAGCGCTAAAATTGTGTGGGACGAAAAAGACAGTAAATGGCGGTTCGGTGTTGAGGATAAGCTTCAGGATCTTACTTTTAATAATTGCCTTTACAGTCCCGATGGAGTAACGGCAGCGTTGAGCGTTGCTAATAAAGGCTTTATAGGGATAGGGACAACAACTCCAACAGCCCAACTAGACGTGTCCGGCAACACGAACATAAGCGGTAAGCTTACTGTCAGGAACGACATTTCTATAGAGGGTAATGCGGGTATAAACGGCAGCCTGACGCTCAAGACGGGTTTGGAAGTTGACAGAGGCTCAAACCCGAGCGCAAAACTTGTATGGAATGAAGATAAAGACATGTGGCAAATAGGAGTAGGAAACAGCCTAAATGACATAATGTCAGGCGAACATACCCATGATACACTATGCGCCGCTGATGGAAACGCCGTAGTTTTTGTCGATGGTTCAAATGT
>JAUZPS010000306.1 GCA_030705945.1 Bacillota bacterium | reverse complement strand
TTTTTGAAACGACCAGTTGCTAAGTTTTTTTGATACTATATAAAAAGCAATTAATCTTTTACATTTGCCTATCACAAAATAACGTTAAAGCGTTCGTTATTTTGCTCCGTCAAATGTAAGATTAATAGTGCTTTTTATATACCTAATTGAATTAGGCAGCATAAAAAAGAAATCATATTTCCCACAATATGTTTTGCAAATTTTTTTAGTGGTATTTATATAGATATATATAAGGTTTTTGTATTCTTTCAGGAAATAATTTTTTCTTATGGTTGTCCCGAGTATTACTTTTATATAACGAATATTACTCTAAATAAAAGGATAGAATAAATTTGAATATCGTTAATACTTTTGTTATAAAATAAGTAAAAATATATTGAATTAATCAATAAAATTATATATAATAAAGTTAATAGTCAAAGATAGTCAAAATCAATGAGGTGATTTAAGTGGCTAGAATGAGTGATCTGATTGAAGAATTTTTAAAACAACTAATAAATGAAATGAACGGAGCCATTGAAATTCAAAGAAATGAACTTGCAAACCATTTCAATTGTGTGCCGTCTCAAATAAATTATGTTATTGACACAAGGTTTACCACTGAAAGAGGCTATTATGTTGAAAGCCGCAGAGGCGGTGGCGGTCATATTAAAATTAAGCGGGTCAATATGACTAAACAGGGCGCTTATCTTATGCATATAATAACATCGATGGGAAATAGTATATCTCAGCAAAATGCTGAAATATATGTAAACAACTTTGTGGACTTCGAAGTCCTGTCAGAAAGAGAAGGACTAATAATAAAAGCGGCGTTAAGCGACAAGACGCTAAGCAGTGTTGAAGCTCAGGCAAGGGATTTATTACGAGCGGATATCCTTAAAAATATGTTGATAAGCTTTATAGTGGGAATCACTAAGAATGGTTAGAGAAGGGGTGTGGTTATTGTGATGTGTGAAAATTGTCAGGAGAAAATCGCAAATGTTCATTTTACTCAAGTAATAAACAACAAAAAGGTAGAAATGCATTTGTGTAAACAATGCGCAAAGGAAAAAGGACACGTAAACTTTGGTTCGACAATGGATATTAACGACTTTGTGAAGGGTTTATTCGGGATTGATTATAGCTCGCCCCATTTTACTCCAGAGCCGGCTCAGATGGTATGCGAGAAATGCGGCATGAGCTATGAGGAATTTCAGAAAACGGGCAAATTCGGTTGTTCTAAGTGTTACGAAATGTATGGAGAGAGTTTGAAACCTCTATTTAAAAGGCTGCATGGAAATATCGAACATAATGGTAAAACGCCGAAATCTTCTAAAGAGAGTTATAGCGCTTCAAAAGAACTTGAGAGGCTAAAGCTCTTGTTACAACAAGCAGTCGAGAAAGAAGAATACGAAAAAGCCGCTGAAATCCGCGATAAAATAAAGAGCTTGGAATAAACTCCATATTAAATGTTGTATAAAGCCTGAATTATTTTTGTAAAAACGTTTTTATAAAATGAAAATTTTTCCGATAATATTATTATCAGAAAAAGATAACTTATATTAAAAGCGTTATTAAGCTTACATCTGACAGAGCAAAATAACAAACGCTTTAACGTTATTTTGTGATAGGCAAATGTAAAAGATTAATCAATTTTAATATATATTAAAAAGAGATTAGTTAACTGTGACGCAAGTATTTTACTTCAAATCTGGAGGGGAAAATATGTTTGATAAAGAAGCTAAAAAAATACCTGAATCAGATATCGTTATGACAAGCAGAGTAAGAATGGCGAGGAACCTTAAAGAATATCCTTTTCCAGTCAGGATGGATCTGGGTCAAAGTGTCCGTATTATAAATTCTATAAAAGACATTATCTTTAATAAAGACAGCGCTATCTCTAAAAACTTTTTATATTTTGATCTGCAAAAATTAAATAATATTGAGAAGCTTGTTTTGGTTGAAAAGCATCTTATAAGCAAGGAATTGATTGATAACAAAAGATTATGCGCTGCTATTATAAGTAAGGATGAAAAGATAAGCATAATGATAAATGAAGAGGATCACTTAAGAATTCAAGGAATGATGCCAGGTATGCAGCTTGATGAGGCTTTGGATATATGTAATAAAACTGATGATTTACTTGAAGAGAATGTTGATTACGCCTTTGACGATAGATTAGGATATCTTACCAGTTGCCCGACGAATATCGGAACTGGGATCAGGGCTTCAGTTATGATGCATTTACCGGCAATAACCATGACTGGGTATATAAAAGGAATACTGGAGGCTTGCAGTAAAGTTGGCGTCACAGTAAGAGGACTATATGGTGAAAACACAGAGGCCTTAGGGAATATGTTCCAGGTTTCAAACCAGGTTACTCTAGGACAGTCTGAAGAAGAGATAATTTTTAATATAAAAAATATAGCTACCCAGATTATTGACCAGGAAAGAGCGTTAAGGGATGACTTATACAAACAGAATACATACATGTTTGAAGATAAGATACAAAGGTCCCTCGGTATTCTTAGAAGCGCTCGTGTAATGACCTCTGAAGAAAGCCATAAGCTGCTCTCCGAGGTAAGAGTTGGAATAGATATGGGAATAATTAAAGATGTTGATATAAAGACAGTTAATGAACTTATGGCAGTAATTCAGCCTGGAAGCTTGCAGGCAGTCCTTGCAAATTCATCAGGTCAATTGGAAAGAGATGTAGGGAGAGCAGACATTATCCGCAAAAAATTAAACAAGACAAAGGAGTGATTTAAATGTACGGTAGATTTACAGAAAAAGCAGAAAAAGCTATAACTCATTCTCAAGAAAGCGCAATGCAGTTAGGCCATAATTATGTTGGAACAGAGCACCTCCTACTTGGACTTGTAAGGGAAGGAACAGGAGTTGCCTCAAGAGTTCTCCAAAGTCAGGGCATTACTGAAGATAAAGTGTTAAAAGAAATAGAAGAACTTATAGGAAAAGGCGAACAAACAGGTGAACAGCCCTTAGGATTTACTCCAAGAACAAAAAGGGTTCTTGAATTAAGTTTTAAAGAAGCAAGAAGAATGGGACAAAACTATATTGGTACTGAACATTTGCTCCTTGGTATTATGAAAGAAGGAGAAAGTGTTGCTGTTAGAATACTCATAGATCTGGGTGTAGAACCCCAGAAGCTTATAAATGAAATAGCAAAGATGCTTACGGAAGAAGCGCCGGGCACATCAGGAGAGCCAAAGAACCAGAGCGCTAATTCAAGCACTCCGACCTTGAATCAGTTTGGAAGAGATCTGACCGATATGGCAAGGGAGGATAAGTTTGACCCGGTTATAGGAAGAGACAATGAAATAGAAAGGGTTATTCAAATCTTAAGCAGACGAACAAAAAATAACCCATGTCTAATTGGCGAGCCAGGTGTTGGAAAAACCGCAATTGCGGAGGGCTTGGCGCAAAAAATAGTTGAAGGCAATATACCGGAGATTCTTAAAGATAAAAGGGTTGTGACCTTGGACTTATCTTCCATGGTGGCAGGAGCTAAATACAGAGGTGAATTTGAAGAAAGACTTAAAAAAGCTTTGGACGAGATAAGAAAATCAGGAAACGTAATACTTTTTATAGATGAAATGCACACAATTATAGGAGCTGGAGCGGCTGAAGGAGCAATTGACGCTTCAAATATATTAAAACCTTCACTTGCCCGTGGGGAGATTCAGGTTATTGGAGCTACTACGCTTGATGAATACAGAAAGCATGTTGAAAAGGACGCCGCTCTTGAAAGAAGATTCCAACCTATTACAGTCGGAGAACCTTCAGTTGAAGAGGCGATAGGTATATTGAAGGGCGTAAGGGATAAATACGAAGCTCACCACAGGGTTAAAATAACCGATGAAGCATTGATTGCCGCTGTAAAGCTTTCAGACAGGTATATCACCGACAGGTTTCTACCTGACAAAGCAATTGACTTGATTGATGAGGCAGGTTCGAAAGTCAGACTCAAATCCTTCACAGCGCCTCCAAACCTTAAAAAACTTGAAGAACAGTTTGAGAGACTCAGAAAAGAAAAGGAAGACTCAATAAGATCTCAAGAGTTTGAGAAAGCTGCAAGGATAAGAGATGAAGAACAAAAACTCAAAAGCGATCTTGAAAAGGCTAAAAATGACTGGTATCAAAAAAGCCAGGTTAAAACAGATACCGTTACTGAGGAACATGTTGCAGAGGTAGTAGCCAGCTGGACTGGAATTCCTGTAAGAAAATTAGCTCAAGAAGAAACCGAAAGGCTCATGAATATGGAAGATGTGCTCCATATGAGGGTTATTGGTCAGGAGGAAGCGGTAAAGGCTGTTTCCAAAGCAATAAGAAGAGGTAGAGTAGGATTGAAGGATCCTAAGCGTCCTGTAGGTTCGTTTATTTTCTTGGGACCCACAGGGGTTGGTAAAACAGAACTTTGCAAAGCTTTAGCGGAAGCTTTGTTTGGCGATGAAAACTCCATCATAAGAATCGATATGTCTGAATATATGGAAAAGCACAGTGTATCAAGACTTGTTGGATCGCCTCCAGGATATGTCGGCTATGATGAAGGCGGTCAGCTGACAGAGAAAGTAAGGAGGAAGCCATATTCAGTAGTGCTTTTTGATGAAGTTGAAAAGGCTCACCCTGATGTGTTCAATATACTCCTACAAATACTTGAAGACGGTAGACTTACCGATTCTCAAGGCAGAACCGTTGACTTCAGAAACACAGTAATAATAATGACCTCTAACGTAGGAGCAAGGCTTATAACAGAGCCGAAGAAGCTTGGATTCGCGTCGGCTAATGAGGAAAAAGCTAAGACCTATGAGAACATGAAAAATAATGTCATGGGAGAGCTTAAGAATACATTTAAGCCCGAGTTTTTAAACAGGGTTGACGAAATAATAGTATTCCATCCTTTGGCTGAAGATCATATCAAGAGAATTGTTACTTTGATGATAAACAGCCTTACAAAGAGGATCCAAGGAAATGACTTTAAGCTTGAGGTGTCTGAAAGAAGCATTGATTTCCTTGCTAAAAAAGGTTATGACTTGGTTTACGGAGCAAGGCCTTTAAGAAGAGCGATTCAGAGCTTGATTGAGGATAGGTTGGCTGAGGAAATTCTCGAAGGCAAAATAAAGCCTGGGGATACGGTTTATGTAGATTTAGACGGAGAAAATCTGACTTTTAATAAAAAAGAAGAAGTCATGAAATAAAATAGTAAAAATCCTTTATTTTTTGATAATGCCTTAAGTAATAGATAATCAAATATAAAATTAGTTTTATTAGTCGCGCTGAACAGTCGAAAAAAGGGCTTTTCAAAGTGAACTGATATAAAATTTTACAGTAGATTATCTATAAAAACCTCTGGATAGTCTTTTAGAATCCAGGGGTTTTTGATTTAGGTATATAAAAAGCACTATTAATCTTACATTTGACGGAGCAAAATAACGAACGCTTTAACGTTATTTTGTGATAGGCAAATGTAAAAGATTAATTGCTTTTTATATAGTATCAAAAAAAACTTAGCAACTTGGAGTTTCAAAAACTTGATATAATGGGTCTTCATCATACAAAACTTGAACAAGGAACTTTTTGAAACTCCCTTATATGAGAAAGTTAAGATATCTTTTTGAGTTGCCATAAAATAGATATTTGCCATATAAAGGTATTGTACTGCTAGAAGTTGAAGGAATTTATAAAAAGCGCTAAACTGTAATTAGGTCGTTTTAAAAAATTCCTTGTTCAAGTTTATATTACGAAAGCCTATTATATCAAGTTTTTACAACAGCCATTTGCTAAGTTTTTTTGATACTATCTTACTTAAATTTTTGAAGTCCTGCTTTTTCTATATATTTTGCAATAAACATATTACATTCCTTTTTTATATTGCAAAATATATACCTTGATTCATAAGTTGCGACAAGTTCAGCTTTGATTGTAAAATGCAGATGTATTAACTGCATTTTTAATGTAAAATCTTTTTATATAAAAAGCAATTAATCTTTTACATTTGCCTATCGCAAAATAACGTTAAAGCGTTCGTTATTTTGCTCCGTCAAATGTAAGATTAAT